>CAYYPB010000223.1:0-5248 GCA_964473405.1 uncultured Planctomycetaceae bacterium | reverse complement strand
CTTGCCGCATCAGACAAGCCCAATAACCGCTTGCAGGAGAAGTATATCCCCTGGCTCGGGTCGAGACAAGTCAATTGTCGTGATTATCTCTCGGTATCTCCGCAGGTTCTCTTCCGAACTCTCTTCCCCGATAGTGGCCGACGACGCCCTCGTCCGCCGTCGCGCGTCGAACAGAATCGACCTGGCATGACAGCGATACTTCTCCACAGCGAGCCGCGAGGTTCAGCTCGCGCGGGGTTTCCAGGCGAGGCAGCGCCACGCTCCGGTGTACGTCCGCGCGGGCTGAATCCCGCGGCTCGTTGTGGGTCGGCGACGGGGCGTTCTCACACTAGATGGCGGGGACGAGCCAGTCGGGCAGTCGCGCGACGCGTTCCACGAAGACAAGCCCCCAAGTGTGGATGCCCACGGACAACGCCGCGAGGCTCCAGGCCACCCGGCCCGGTCGCGGACCCATCCCCGCGAGGACGAGGATCATGAGCATCGGCAGATAATCCATGCTGAACCGATGCCCGAACTGCCAGTAGCCCGTGTTGAAGTACGCGAGCAGAGGAACGAGGCACAGGCCCGTGGCGACCGCCGCGTTTCGCGCCTGGCGACGACCGTCGGCGTTTCGAAACGCGGCGAATAGATACACAGCCGCCGGCGTTGCGATGAGCAGGCTAAGGCCGCGCGGATCGTACGACAGCCCGCCGCTCGTCACCCATGGCGGGGCGAGGAAGAACCAGAAGGCGTTGCGTGGGGAGAAGGCTGGATGGAATTGGCCGTAGGCGTTCATTAGCCGCAGGCCCTCGCCGGTCAGCAACATGCGGTCATAGCCGAAGTCCATCGCCGAGCCGAAGCGAGCGATGTTGTAGGCCGCGAGAATCGCCACAGCCGCGATTGGCCCCACCGCCCATCTGGCCAACGCGCCGAGCTGCGAACGGTTTGCCAGCGGCAGGGCGAAGAACAGTCCCGCAAAGGCCGTCGTCGGCCGTGACAGCATCGCCAGCCCGACGAAGAGCCCGACGACGATCGGTCGGTTCGTTCGGGCGTACTCGTTGAGCGCCAGCAGCAGCGAGCCGAGCGCCACGGCATGGGCCAAGTGCCAGTCACCCGCCATCATCGCGTTGGACCAAGGTGCCGCGCCGAATGCAAACAGAGCTGTCAGCATCACTCGGTTCGACGCGCTCAAGGCCGGTCGGCCTATGCGCTGCGGCAATCGTTCGAGGCACAAGGCGATCAGCAGCACATTGATGACACTGACTGCGCGGCAGGCGGCCTCCACCTTGACGGCGTAGCCGGCCACGAAGACAAACGGCAGCAGGAGGACGGCCGGTAGCGGAGGGTACGGGCAATACAAACGGTCCGAGGATTCGTCGGGGATGAGTTCGTCCAGGCGGATCGGCCCGTCGGTCGTCGCGTCGAACGACAATCGACCGTGGGCAAGGGCATTGGCCAACAGGACGAAATGCCCCGTCGGTCGCCGGACCTCTCGTTGCAGCGTCGGCGACCCGAAGTACACGATCGAGGCGACGATTGCCATCGAGGCGAGCAGCGCCGCGCGGTGATCGCTACGGGATGATAGGGAAACGAGCATCGGTTAGAGGATTCGACCGGCCTGGCGAATGCGTGTCAAGGGGACGCGGTCCAGGCGTTTCCGCTGGCGGCATCGATCGCGGTTTCCCCGTCGCGGAGCGTTGCGTCCCAACAGTTGCCTCGCGGCGGCCCGCGCTGTCTAATGGGCGACCATGATGGAGCAAGTGGCGATCATCGGTGACGGGCAAATGGCGACGGTCTGTGGCGTGATGCTGGCTGATCGCGGCACGCACGTCCGGCTGTGGGGTGCTTTTCGCGACAACATCGAGGCGATGAAGGCCACGCGGGAGAACAAGCGATACCTCCCGGGCCTGCGCATCCCCGATCGCGTTTCGTTTACGACCGATCCCACCGCTGCCTTTCAGGGGGCCGAGATGGTCCTGTCGGCGGTGCCGTGCCAGTTTCTTCGCGGCGTGTGGACGACGCTCCAGCCGCATTTCCCCAGCGGCCTGCCGGTCGCGAGCGTCTCCAAGGGCATCGAAAACGAAACGCTCCTGCGGCCGACGCAGATCATCACCGATGTGGTCGGTCCGACGCCGGTCGCCGTGCTCAGCGGTCCCAACATTGCCGCCGAACTCGCCAATTGTCTGCCTGCTACGGTCGTGGCGGCCAGCGAAGATGAGGCCCTGGCCCGTCGCGTTCAGGAGGCGTTCTCTTGCCAGTGGTTCCGCGTTTATACGAACACGGATGTCTTGGGTGTCGAACTCGCCGGTGCCACGAAGAACGTCATCGCACTCGCCGCCGGCATCGTGGATGGTCTCAAGGCCGGCGATAATGCCAAGGCCGCGTTGCTGACGCGCGGTCTCGTCGAGATTCAGCGGCTGGGCTTGGCCATGGGGGCTCGAGCGGAGACCTTCGCTGGGTTGGCGGGCCTGGGCGATCTCGTCACGACCTGCATTTCGCCCGTGGGCCGCAACCGAACCGCCGGCGAGCAAATCGGCCAAGGCAGCAGCGCGGCAGAGGTCATCGCCGCGACGCCGTCCGTCATCGAAGGCATTCCGACGACGCAGAGTGTTCACCAACTCGCCGGGCAGCACGGCGTCGAGATGCCGATCACCGAGGCCGTCTATCAAGTGTTGTTCGAAGATGCCGAGGTGATCGCCACGATCAGCGAACTGATGTCCCGTTCGCTCAAGGGGGAGGCATAGGTTTGCCATGCCGAATCCACACGTCGTCGGTTGGGGCATCCTGGGCTGCGGCCGTGTGACCGAGCGACGAATCGCGCCGGTCTTCGCCCACATCCCGGACTCGACGTTGGCTGCGTTCTGCTCGCGGGATATGGCCAAGGCCGATCTGTTCCGGTCGCGCTTCGGGGCGAAGCGAGCCCATGGCAGTTTCGAAGACTTCCTGGCAGATGACGAGGTCTCGGCAGTCTATATTGCCAGCCCGAACAACCTTCATGCAACCCAGACGCTGGCATGCCTCGCTGCCGGCAAGCACGTACTCGTCGACAAGCCGATGGCCACGACGAGTGCCGATGCCGAGGCGTTGGCGGTGGCCGCTCGAAAGCAAGGCCGCGTTCTCGGGGTCATGCACCAGCAGCGGTTTCACCCGGCGAATATGCACTTGATCCGTCTTCGCGACGATGGCGTGCTGGGCAAGCTGAACCTCCTTCGCGTTCAGGTCGCCATGTGGTATTCCGCCGAGGGAAATTGGCGCAACGATCCGATCGTCTCCGGCGGTGGGGCGTGCATGGACCTGGCACCGCACACGCTGGATCTCATGCTAGAGGTCGCCGGGGATATCAAGCGCGTTAGCGCCCAGACTCGCAATCTTCAGTTTCCGATCGAGGTCGAGGACTTCTGTGCCGCGACACTCGAGTTCGCCAGCGGTGCCATCGGGCGGGTCGATCTGAGCTACTGCTGCCACCACTACGGCGGTCGCGTCGAGGCCTTCGGCAGTAAGGGCTCGTTCCAGGTGGACGGCTCGATGCAAACGACGGGCGTCTACAACACGTGGTTGCGTCGTGGAGAAGAAGTCGAGCCCTGGCAACAGAGCGTATGCTCGACCGACTGCTACCGCGATGCGATCGAGGACTTCACCGATGCCGTCCGCCGTGGCGGCGAGCCCGTCATCAGCATGAACGACGGCATTCGCGTCCTCCGCGTCATCG
Source organism: uncultured Planctomycetaceae bacterium (assembly GCA_964473405.1). Taxonomy (GTDB): domain Bacteria; phylum Planctomycetota; class Phycisphaerae; order UBA1845; family UTPLA1; genus CAYYPB01. The sequence continues at coordinate 1,560 of CAYYPB010000223.1, read as the reverse complement.
AGGCGATCTACGCCTCGGCGAACTCGGGCCGGGCCGTGGACGTTGTCGGGGCCTGACCTGTGGCTAGACGCTGAGGATGGTCGACGAGGACGTCGGCCGCGAAGGCTCGGCCCGCGAGACATCGCTGCGCACACCCCGTACAATCCTCGCCCATATCGTGTCGATCGTCTCAATCACCCATGCAAAGGAGAAACGCCATGGACAAACGTAACGGAGCTCGCCTGCTCGCTGTCGCCCTGTTTGCGGCCGCGATCGTCGTCGCCCTCGGCTGGAACATGAGCAGTTCCGCCCAACTCATGAAGAGCCGTAGCGGCTCGGACCTGCGGTACAACTATGGTGAGTTTGGCAGTCTGCTGGGCAAGCACGGCGACAAGGGCATGCTGCTCGAAGTCCACATCGCCAGGATCGAAACCGGCAAAGGCGAGGTTATCGGCAAGCTCGTTCACGCCACCGACGCCTTCCTGATTATGAAAGCACAAAACGGTCGCGACCTTCAGGTCATCACCTGGGACGATGTCATCTGGATCGGCGCACGGCCCAACTGATTCCGCGGCGTGCGGTCGAGCTTATCGCACCTTGAACATTCTATTCAGCGTACGACAAGCCCGTGGATTGCGATCCATGGGCTTGTTGTCTGCGCGTGGGGCCATAATGCGCACGTCGGCGGGCTGCCTGTCGGCACAGATGCCCGCTTGAGCAAAAAGCGGTTGATTCCCACCGGTGTGTATTGGATGTTGGGATTGATGGAATCGCTCGGTGAGATGCGCGGAGCGATGACGATTCGAGGAGGTGGTAACCATGTTACCTGCAATCTCAGCGGATCTGCCGGCCTATCTTGCGCCGCCCTCACAGAAGGACGCGGGCCGACAGACAACATCGGACACCGAGTTTGGGCCGCCCACGCGAGTGGAGCTGTCCACGGACAAGGCGGTCACAGAGCAGTCCAGTCAGCCGGGTAGCGGCCTCTACGGGGCTGATGGCCGGTTCGTCGAGGCGGTCGCTCGCCGCGATGACGCGGCTCCCAAGACACCTTCGGAAGCCCAGCAACAAGCGGCACCGCAGCATTCGAGCGGTTTGCTGGCGAACCCGGGCGTGCAAGGCAGGACCGGCTCTCGGGATCTGTCGATCGAGGGCTTCCAGTCCGCCATTCCGCCGGCTGCCAGGGAAGAGTTGCGATCGCTGGCGGATCGCGTCGGCCACAGGGCTGTGGCGAGCGAACTTTCGTCCAGCGACTATCGCAAGGTCGGCGACCTGATGGAGCGCGTGGGGCGTCATCACGAGGCCCAACGGGCTTTCGACAGGGCCAAAGCGCTCGAGGAACCGGCGACGCAGCCTGATGAAGCCGAAGAGGTTGGCTTGGCCACAGAGGTCGCGGCTGAGGAACGTGCCGCTGAGGCGAGAGGCGACGAACGCGTCGAAGCGCCCACGCCCAGTGAAGAGGCCGGCGTGGAGTAGGGCATTGGGCGCGGTCGTATGCGGGACGGAATGGCCGGCCCACGATGAGCCGCGGGCTTCAGCCCGCGCGGCCGTACGGCGCCGGGTCTCATCTCTTTGCGAGGC
>CAYYPB010000222.1:0-5254 GCA_964473405.1 uncultured Planctomycetaceae bacterium | reverse complement strand
ACCACCCGTGACGCTCGCTGCGAACTATCGCTGGAACGACAAGTACAGTACCGAGGTGTATGAGGCCAAGTCTGGCGACATCGACGCCTGGGGCTATCACCTCGTCAACCTGATCGTGCATCTGCTGGCGGCGATGGCGCTGTTCGGCCTCATCCGACGCACGCTGCTATTGAGGCACTTCCCCGAGGCGTTGTCCCGGCATGCGCACTGGTTCGCGTTGGCTGTGGCGCTGATCTGGGGGGTCCATCCGCTTCAGACGCAGAGCGTGACATACATCGTGCAGCGGGCTGAGTCGATGATGGGCTTGTTCTACTTGCTGACGCTGTACTGCTTCGTGCGCAGCGTTTCGACCGAGAGGCTCGGCTTGCTGTGGGGCATCCTCGCCGTTCTCGCCTGCGCCTGCGGCATGGGCAGCAAGGCCGTCATGGTGACTGCGCCGCTCGTCGTGTTCGTGTACGACCGCACGTTCGTGTCGAGAACCGTCGGATCGCTGCTTCGCAAGCGGTGGCCGATCTATGTCGGACTGACCGCTACGCTGTCGATCCTCTTCATGGTCAAGATCGCGCAGGGCGTGCTCAGAACCGAGAGCAGGGGGTCGGCGAGCGTAGGGCTTCAACTCACCGACGAGCGTTTCCCAGGCCACATTTCGTGCGGCGGCTACTTGCTCACCGAGTCGCAGGTGATCCTCCGCTACATCAAGCTCTCCTTTTGGCCCACGGGCCAAGTGCTGGACTACAGATGGAAGATCGTCGAGGACGTGAGCGAAGTCTATCTGAGCGGGACGGCGATTCTCATTCTGCTGGCGGGCGTGTGCATCGCGTTTATCAAGCGTCCGTGGATTGGGTTCGCCGGGGCTTGGTTCTTTCTGATCCTGGCACCGACATCCAGCTTCATCCCGGTGAAGGATCCGATCTACGAACATCGCATGTATCTTTCGTTGGCCGGGATCATCGTCCTGGTCATGGGGGGGCTTTGGTGGATGCTGCGCCGCGTCTTGGATCGCACCGACGGCACGGGTAGGAAGGCCGCCTACGCTTGTGTGGTTCTGAGCTTGCCCATCGCCGCGGCGTTGGGCTACGCGACGCACGTGCGGAACAAGGCATATCACAGCGAAGTCACGATGTGGCGCGATGCCGTCGCCAAGTACCCGCTCAACGCCCGGGCGCACAATAACCTGGGCAAGCATCTGCTGGACAATGCCAACGGCGACCCAGCGCAACTCTCCGAAGCCGTGGCCATGTTCTGCAAGGCCACCGAACTCAACCCCCGCTTGGTCAATGCGTTCTATAACTTGGGCAACGGCTTGACGTCGCTCAAGCGCTACGACGACGCGATCGCCGCCTACGAGCAAGCCATCAGGAGAAACCGCGGCTACATCCAGGCCCACATCATGCTCGGCAACGCCTACACCGACAGCGGGCAGTTGCCGGCGGCCGAGAAGGCGTTCCGCGAGGCCCTGGGATGCAAGTCTCGGGGTTCCGAAAAGGGCTACCGCTACCTCGTCGCTCGCGCTCATTTCAACCTGGGCAATACGCTCTTCAGGCTGAACCGGAAGGAAGAGGCGGTCCAGGAGTACGAGGCTGCGGTGAAGAAGAACCCCCAGCACTTCCGGGCGGCCGGGGGTATCGGCATGGCGAACGACCGTCTCGGCCGAACCGAGGCGGCGATCACCGGCTACGAACGGTCGTTGGTTATCAACCCGGCCTACGACAAGGCCTGCGTGGATCTCGCGACGATCTACGAGAAGGTGGGGCGCGTCGACGAGGCCGTGAGTCTCTGTGAATTCACGCTCGGCAAGAACCCGAGTTCATCGCTTATCATTCAGCGGCTGGCTTCTCTCTACAAGAAGATGGGCCGGGGTGAGGACGCCGTCGAGCTTTACAGGACGAAGCTGCGAGCCTACCCCACTGCGATCCAGTTGTTTCGCGGACTGGCCGGCCTGTTGCAGCAACTGGGCCGGTTCCCTGAGGCCTACGAAGTTTGCCAGCAAGGGCTCGAGTATTACCCCAAGGACCGGATACTCGATCCGATGGCAAAGCGCCTTCAGCGTCACTGGGAGGGGAAGCGAGAGTGATCGCCGGCCCAAGATGAGGCATAACCCGATAATCTCTATCGTTGATTGCGATTGAATCGAAGTGCCCCAGGCCGTAAACTCGGGGGAGTAGATCCAGCCAGCCTGACCGTGCGGCGCGCGGCTGTGGAGAGAACGGGGTCGCTTTGCGCCGTCCTGCCAATTGCGCCGCGAGAAGGCGTCCTCGCTGACCGATCTGACCGTTGCGGGCGAGACTTCTCGCCAGGCGCGCGAAGGCTGCAATCGCGATGCCACGCAATGAGGGGCGTGTCGCTGGGGCGGCAATCGACCGGAAAGACAAGCCATGGCACGAAGCAAGCGAAAGAAACTCGGCGAGATCCTCCAGGAGTTCGGCACGGTCTCCAAGGAAGACGCCGATCGCGCGGCGGAGTATGGTCGTTCCAACAGCATGCGCATCGGCGAGGCGCTGATGGAGCTCGAACTCGCCTCCGACGAAGACGTGGCCAAGGCGCTGGCTCAACAGCACGGCATGGAATACGTCGAGGTCACGCGGGCGACGATCAGCCCCGAAGCGCTGAGTTTGATCCCCGAGAAGCTCATCAAGCAGAACGACATCCTCCCGATGGGCAGCGACAACGGGCGGCTCAGGGTTGTCATTCACGATCCGCTCGACCTGGACACGCTGGACATGCTTCGGTTCCGCTTGGGCGTGGCCGACGTGGAGCCCGTCATCGCGCCGCGTTCGCGGATTCGCCACTACATCGACAAGTTTTTGCACGGCCCCGAGGGGTCGCTCGACGAGTTGTCACGCAGTCTCGATGCTTCTGTGGACGCCTCGCTCGACCAGGACGCCAAGGACGAAAAGAAAGAAGCGGTCGACGATTCCGACGCGCCGATCATCAAGCTCATCAACATGATGATCGCCGAGGCCGTTCGGACGCGAGCGAGTGACATCCACATCGAGCCGATGGGGGATCGCGTCCGCGTGCGGTATCGCACGGACGGCGTGTGCGTCGAACGGGAGAACATCCCCAAGCGTTTGCAGAACGCCGTGACGACGCGCATGAAGATTATGTCAGGCGTCGACATCGCCGAGAAACGCCTACCGCAGGACGGCCGCATCAAGCTGCGGATCAGCGGCAAGGACGTCGACTTCCGCGTGAGTTGCTGTCCCGGCGTCCACGGCGAATCGATCGTCCTGCGTGTTCTCCGACCGGAGTCGGCCAGCGTCGGCATCCAGCAGCTCGGTTTTGACGCCGACGACTACGAACGGTTCGTCAAGATCATTCAGCGGCCCAACGGAATCTTCCTCGTCACCGGCCCGACCGGGTCGGGCAAGACGACGACGCTCTATTCGGCGCTTCAGGAGCTCAACCGGCCGGACAAGAAGATCATCACGGCCGAAGACCCCGTCGAGTATGTGTTTCCCGGCATGAATCAATGCCAGGTGAAAGAGAGCATCGGGCTGAGCTTCAGCCGGATTCTCCGCTCGATGTTGCGTCAGGCACCGAACATCATTCTGGTCGGTGAGATTCGCGACCTGGAAGTCGGCGAGATCGCCATTCAGGCGGCGCTGACCGGACACCTCGTGTTCTCGACGCTGCATACGAACGATGCCTCGAGCGCGTTGACGCGTTTGATCGACATGGGGGTCAAGCCGTTCCTCGTCGCCAGTAGTATTCAGGCGATCATGGCGCAGCGATTGATCCGAATCCTATGCACGCAGTGCAAGACCCGCGATGGGAGTCCCGACCTTGCGAGCATGAGGCTTTGCGGCTTCACCGAAGAGCAGCTCGAAGGTGCCGAAGTGTTCAAGCCCGTGGGCTGCCCGCACTGCAACAACTCGGGCTATCGCGGTCGGCAGGGTATCTTCGAGATGCTTCAGATGAACGCTGAGCTCCGCGAGTTGGCGTTCAACCGTGCGGGTATCGCTCAGATTCGACGCGCAGCTCGCGCCAGTGGCATGCATACACTGTTAGAGGATGGCCAGCGCAAGATTCTCAAGGGTGTGACGTCGATCGAGGAGATTCTGCGACTGGCCCAGGCGGAGGTCGAGGTGTAGCGATGTGGCACCACCCTCGGCAGAGCCGGGGGCTAGGGGAAAGGTCAGTCCCCGGAAGAGGTGGGGCACGCCAGCAGGCCGCAAGGAATCGGCCTCGACGAAGGAAGCTATCGCCGCTCGGCCGCGAGGTCGGCGGGAAGAACAACGCACCGGAATCCAACCTATGGCAACGATCCATATCGACCGTCTCCTGGAAACATGCATCAAGCGGGGTGCGTCGGACATCCACCTTTCCGTGGGCCGACCGCCTATTCTGCGTCTTCACGGGCGGCTGCGTCAGCTCGAGACGAAGGTGCTGGAGCCGGACGATTGCGTCGCCCTGATGAAGTCCATCACGCCCGACCGCAATCAGCAGGAGCTGCAGGAGGAGGGCGGCACCGACTTCGGTTTTGCCTTCGGTGATCAGGGGCGTTTCCGCGTTTCCATCTTTCGGCAGAAGGGCAACGTCTCGCTGGTCTTGCGTTTGATTCCCACGCGGTTCCTGACGTTTGAGGAGATCGGCCTTCCGCCGATCTGTCGCGCCTTGTGCCGACGCCCTCGTGGTCTGTTCCTGGTGACGGGTCCGACGGGTTCCGGCAAGACGACGACGTTGGCTTCGATGCTGAACTACATCAACAACGAGTTGGACCGCCACATCGTCACGGTCGAGGATCCGATCGAGTATTACCACTCTCACAAGAAGAGCATCATCAACCAGCGCGAGGTCGGCAACGACGTACCCAGTTTTGCCGAGGCCTTGCGTCGCGTGCTGCGAAGTGATCCCGACGTCATTCTGGTCGGCGAGATGCGAGACCTCGAGACGATCTCGAACGCGATCCTCGCGGCCGAAACCGGCCACTTGGTTTTCTCCACGCTGCACACGACGGGTTGTCAGGGTACGGTCAACCGTATCATTGATGCCTTCCCGCACGAACAGCAGGACCAGATTCGCGTGCAGCTTTCAACGTCGTTGATTGCGATTCTGTCGCAGGTACTCATGCCGCGGCAGCCCTCGGGCATGGTGGCGGCTTACGAGTTTCTCGTGGTGACGCCGGCTATCGCGAACCTCATCCGCGAGAACAAGACGTTCCGAATCGACTCGGCGATTCAGACCGGCAAGAAGTACCGCATGCAGTTGCTCGACGATCACTTGTGGAACCTGTTCAACGGGGGGCAGATCG
>CAYYPB010000221.1:0-5255 GCA_964473405.1 uncultured Planctomycetaceae bacterium | reverse complement strand
GCATGACCGTCCTCCCTCGTCATAGCCTGAGTCCGCGGCGAGGCGATGCAGGAAGCGGGCGATCACCGTCTCGGCGGGGACCGGCGGGGGAGCGGCCTCGCCCGGCGCTCGCTTGCCGGGGGCCATCCAGTCGTAGCCCGGCACGGGCTCTGGTAGGACCTTCGGGGGAAGTGCCATGCCGCCCAGCCACATCGAATAGACAATAAGCACGGTCATGGGATGACTCCTACTGCGCCTTCTTGATTGCCTCGTGCATGTCCTTGGCCATCTTGGCCACGTCGGTCTGGCGTTTTGACAAATGTCGCAAACGAGCGGCGATATCTTCCGGTGATGCGTCGGGCGATTGGCTCGCCTCGCGGAGTCGCCCGGTGGTCTTGTTGACGCGAAGCTGGCAGGACCGGAGCAGCTTCAGCTCGGCCGAGCCGGGCAGGAGCGGCGAATCGCCGCCGCCCTCGCCACCGCCGCCGGATTCGTCGAGGTCTTCCTGTTTCTTCTTGATCGCGTCGATGATGTCGCGGAGGACTTGCTCCAGGTCGTCCTGCATCATGCGCACCGCCTCGCCCGCGTCGGCGGCTGCTAGGCGGTCGGCCGCCTCGCGCGCGTCGGCGCTGACCTGCTCGACCAACTGCGGCAGGACCACGGTTGTACCCTCCTCCACCAGAATGAATAACGCCTCGTCGGCCTGTTCGCCGACCCAACGCTGCTTCTGCGATAGCTCGGCGAGTTCGAGTTGATCCGACCGTTTCCAGTTTTCGACGCCCAGCTCAGCGAGCCTGTTCGTGGTCTTGGTGCATGCGACTTGACGGGCGAGCATCGATCTGAAACGGGACTCGAGCGCCGCCAGCAACTCCTCCTGCTGCTCCTTGCGGAGTTGGTCCAGGCGATCTTCCAAGGCCTCCTTGGCGTTGTCGAGTTTCTCCAGGGCCTGCTTTTGTTTCTCGATGGCCTTGTCGAGGTCTTCGTCATCGAGCTCGTCCGCGGCGTCCTCTTGGAGCGGCACGGCCTGTTCGACGCCCTGTTGACCAGGCGTCGGTGCGGCAGGCTGATCCTCGCCCGATTCACCGGGCTGATCGCCGCCCGCGTCTTTCTGTTCGCCTTCGGCGCCGCCGCCTTCGGCGCCGCGTTTCATGTCCTCGGACAGGTCTCGCGTCTTTTCGGCCGTGTCGCGTTGGGCTTCTCCTTGCTCTTCGAGCTTCAGCGTATTGCGAATCTCCTTGGCCTGCTTCTCGATGTTTTCGAGGGCACGTTGGAGATCGTCGGCTGCCGCTTGTTGGTCATCCTTGGCCTGGAGTTTCTCGCTCTTGCGCAACGCTTCTTCGGCGGACTTCATCTTGTCAGCGGCCCGCTGAAGAGCTTGGGCCGCCTGCTTGGGATTCGTACCGCCCTTGGCCGATGGCTCACCGTCGGTCGCGGAGCCCGCCTTGTCGCCGGCCTCGGCATCGAGTACCGCCTGGACGCGCTCGGCCACTTCACCTGTCTCCTGGCGAAGTTGGGCCTGATCGTCGGCCAAGGCATCGGACTTTGCCTCGGGTTTGGCCGTCTCTTCCGCGAGCTTCCGCTGGCGTTCGATCAGGGTCTTCAATCGCGCGGCTGCCGCATCCAGGACCGCGGCGCGTCTTTGAGCTTGGCGCGTCGCCTCGGCTTCGGCCTTTTCCTGTTGCTGCTCGCGGATGACGCTATCGAGGGCCTTGCGAAGCTCCTCCAACCGCTTGATCTCCTCGCGACGTTCGTCGAGATGGTCGGGGTCTTCCAACAACAGTTGCAGGAGTCGCTGAAGATCCTCCGCGACGGCCTGCTGGCCATCGGCGGCGTCGGAGAACTCCTCGCGGCGGAGGCGCTCGACGATGTCGTCCACCTTCTGGCGAATGGACCGACCCCGAAGCTCGCCGAGGCCCGCCAGCAGCTTGGCCGCCTTCTCCGGCTCGGCCTTGCGCAGCGCCTGGCTCAATTGAAACATCCGGTCTTCGAGGCGACTCACACGGTCGCGGACAATTGCCTGCCGATCGGCCAATGCCGAGCCGGCCGTGGGGGCGTCGGCTTTCTTGGTCGTTGGCTCCGCATCTTGGGCGTTCGATCGCGTGGGTGGCGCGACGAACGTGCCGAGAGCGATCGCTGCCACGAGAAGGACGCTTCGAGTCGCTACGACGTACCGCAGTCGTCGGCAGCAACTACACCGGTAGTTCGGCTGAGCTTCGCCCCGGAGGGGCGACGGCAAGCAGTCCCGGCGCGCCGGGAAGCGCAGCGCAACCCGTGGGCCAGGTTCAAGACACACATTCCGCCCCGGAGGGGCGGCGGAAGGATACGCGGGTGACGTCGTGTGCAAACCCGATCGGGCGGGTCCAAGGCGTTCGGCATCCGCCGCCCCTGCGGGGGCGGATTCCTGGGGAGTCGGCGCTACCACGGGTTCCGCTGCGCTCCACCCGTGGCTACTGACCGCGACCCCTTCGGGACCGGGTTGCACGTGTGAGCGGGGTTGCGCAGATGCGGGTGGGCTTCTGGTCATGGCTCGACCTCCGGTTCTTCCGGCGTCTGCGAGCGGTCGCTTGCGTTCGGCTCTGTTCCGAACAGCTTGTCGATTTCGCGTTCCAAGCGGGCCTGCGTGTCGCTGTTCAGATCGCGTTGCAGTCTGACGATATCGCGGAGCAGGGCCACCGCCTCATTGTACCCTTCCCACTTCAGCATGTTGGCGAGAATGTCGTACATGATGCGGACAATCCTTGCCTGCGACTGCTCCAACTCGTCGGCGAGCTGCTCATCGAAACCCAGGCGCAGCCGATCTATCATGTCCGCCGTCTCGACCACATTTGTACTCGCCAGCAGCTTCAGCGGTGCGATCACACCGCCGGACAGCCGTCGCCGCACCGTCGGGCCGGCCAACTGATTGACCTTCAGCTCTGCGAGGATCTGATCGAATTGCCGCGTCACCGTCTTGAGTCGGCCCGCCTGCTTGCGCTGCGTTCGGGCCTCCTGGGCGTATCGGCTGATGATTTGGCGAGCGAGGGCCGGATCCTTGCGGCTGTCGCGGAGGTCCATCGTTCGGCGGTTGATCTGCTCTTGGGCTTTGATGATCTGCTCGAACTCGCGTCGCCATTCGTGTTCGCGGCGGCCGAGCTCGGTCAGCAGTTCCTCCGGCGTGACGACCCGAAGCGTGTAGGCCAGCGACTCGCCCAGATTGGCCGTGACCGGCGCAGTTCCGTCGGCTGCCCCATTGATTTCGACGGGCGGCTGATAGTCCGTCGCGCGGACAACAAGTGTCAGTTGATCGCCCGGCTCGAGCGTCAACGGCAGCAGCGGCCAGTCGCGCCGAAGCGTGTATCGCAGTTGCTTGGACGTGAGACCGGGCAGCGGCTCGGCCGACGAGGTCGGCTCGGCGGTCGCGTTTGCTGCGCGTAGCGGCACGTGGTGCAGCGCGACCGAACGAAGTCCCAGGTTATCCTCGCAATCGACCGATAGATTCAGAACCGCGTTGGGAACGACTCGCTCGCTGGTGCCCGGCAGCGTGAATCGCACTTTCGGCGGCGTGTCGGTCAGCAGCTTGAACGTGCAAGTCACGGGGGCGCGATCTTCCAGGCCCGACTCGTCGGCCACGTCGAAAAAGTACGTGCCGTTGCGGTCGGGCACGAAGTTCGCCGACACCTGTGTGCCGCCTTCGATTGCGGCATCGGCGACGCGACGCACGTCGGATCGGGCCCGCAATACCGCGGTCGTCACCGGTTTGCTCATCTCGGCCTCGATGCGAACGGCCGAGCCTCGGATGATGTCAGCGCCCGATTGGCCTTGGGCGAGGACGTACGGCGGCCGATCGGAATAGGCCGGCGGCGAAACCTCGACGCGCAGTGATCGAAGCGACGGGCGATGTACCGCGTCGATGTCGTACCATCGCGTGTGTTCGTCGACGCCGAGTTTCCAGATGAGGAATCGCACCTGCATCGCCTGGGTCAGCGGACCGTAGTCGAGGATGAACTGGTCGCTGCCTCGTCGATCCATCTTGCGAATCGTTCGATCGCCGGATGGCAGGCGGAACTCGGCACGCAACGCCGGTGGCGGCTCGTCCAGGGCCTTCGCCACGAGTGTGAGTTCGTCACCCACGGGCCAGCGCAGGTGGCCATTGCGAAAGCCCTCGGGCACGATGCGCGTGCTGGCGGGCCAGGGCACGTCGCCGAGTAGCCAGTTGCGTTGAATGTACGTCGCCAGCGTGTCGGGCGCTGCGATGAACGCCGTGGCCGTCGCGGCGATGGCGGCGAGACCCAGGAGAAGGTGGCGGGCGTAGCGGTCGTGCCGCAGGACGTCCTTCGTCGGCAACGACTTGAACTGTGCCGCCGATTGATCGAGCAAGGCGCGTACGAGTGCGGGCGAGTTGCGCTTGGGGTTCGTCCCTTCGCCCGTTGCGAACGCGACGGCGGAGACGAGGCGATCGGCATAGTCTGGGTGCCGGCGCTCGAGGATCGCCGCGATGTCGTTGGCGGTCGGCTTGACGGCGGCAGGGCGAATCACACGGCGGTGGAACTGGCGAGCGACGATGAGCACGACCATGAGCAGCATCGCCGCCCGCGGGCCGGTTCCCAGCAAGAGCAACCGGTCAGTTATCAGTTGATGCCCGGCGGCAAGGACGAGTACGGCCAAGCAGCGGCACAAGCCCTCGACGAGGACGTAGCGCCGTAGCGTTCGTCCCACACGCTCGAGGGGTTCGATCACTTGTTGTGTAAATCCGCCGTCGTGAGGCATGGCTACAACAACTTCGCCTTTTTCCTGAGTATCCACTCGATCGTCAGCAAGCCGATCAAGATCGACAGCACGATCGTGTTGTCCCAAATGGGTCGCGGCCGCTGGCGGTGAACCGACGTACGGCTGCGATCGGCGATGAGGCTCGGAAGCCCACTCGCCTCGTCAATGTCGAAGTACCGGCTCTCGCCCGCCGCGGCCTCGACGAACTGTTTGAGCCCCGCCCGATTCAGCGCCGGGCTGCGCAGTTCAATGTCGGGCTGGGAGACCATGATCTCTTTCTGGACCGATCGGGCACGTTCGTCGCCGCCTGTCGAAACGCCGCCGGGCAGCCTCATCGACAGTCGCCAGGAGCCCACATCGTTGGGCACGAATCGGCCGGCGTAATGCCCGTCGCGCCCGGGAATCGGGGCGAGGCCCACGAGCAGTGTCTCGCCCGCCGCATTCTTGCCTTCGTCGCCGGCGCGAGATTGTCGAGTAACGGTCAACTCCAATTCCGGCAGGACGAGTGGGTCGAAGTGTTCGTCCAATGC
>CAYYPB010000220.1:0-5275 GCA_964473405.1 uncultured Planctomycetaceae bacterium | reverse complement strand
TTCGAGCGCGGTCCGCTGTGCCCGCCCGCGCGGAAGGAGCCGAGGCCGTGTTTCCTCCTCTGGGCGGGCAGCGGGGGGGGCACCATGCGGCCAGCCGCGGCAAAGCCGATGGCACCTGCAGAAGCGAAGTCGGAACTGAGGGCCGGGACCAAGTTCGACATGAAGGCCTCGGGTGGCCGCAGGGGTGGCCTGCGCCCGTTTGGCCAGCCGGGCCTCGTCCCCGGTGCCAAGAAAGGCAAGAGCGCAGCTCTGCGACATCGTCAGGTGCAAGGTGGCGGCGGTCAGGGCGGCGGGGCTTTCATGACGGACGATGGCGACGATGAGGATGCCGAGGCGGACTACTTCTACGCAAACGGCCCCGCGGGGCGGGAACGACGGGACAAGGCCCGGCAGCGTATCTTACTCGGCAAGGAGGTCCGCCGTCAGGTCTTCGAGATGAACAAGGACGCCTTCAAGGCCGGTCGCGGCGTGGATTCGTTCATGTTGGGCGAGCGCATGGCTGACATCATCGCGACTGCTCCGCCGCGTAGCTACTTCCCCGAGGTCGCCTATTGGAATCCGCAGATCGTCACCGACGCTGACGGCAAGGCGACGGTCAAGATCGTCATGCCGGATTCGAGCACGAAGTGGCGGCTCATGGCTCGCGGCATCACGAAGGAGACGTTGACGGGTCAGGGCAAGGTCGAAGTCCTGAGCAAGAACGACTTCGTCGCTGAACTCCTGACGCCGCTCGCACTCGTCGAGGGCGACGCGATCCGGCCCCGGGCGCAGGTGCATTGCCTCACGCCTTACACCGGGAAGATCGACGTGCGGCTGGAGATCGCGCCGGCCGCCGGTGGCGTGCCGATCGCGAAGGAGACCACCCTCGAAGTCGATGGCAGCGGTGTCTATGACGTTGAGTTTGACATTCTGAGCGTGCCCGACTGCCGAGAGCTGGTTCTGACCTGCACGGCCACGACGCAGGGCACCGTCGACTCCGCGGGGCGGCCGTTGACCGACGCGGTGACGAAGCAGGTTCTCGTCCGGCCGTGGGGTATGCGGATCGAGTCGCACGCGGCGGGCGTCGCGCAAGACAACGAGTTTCTGGAGATCGATCTACCCGGCGGCGAGAAGATGGCGTACCACGATCGACAACTCGTCGTCGCGGTGGGTTCGAGCATGCAGCGATGGTTGATCGAAGAGGCCCTGGAGAACGGACCGCGATGGGAGGCGATCGACTGGTGCGATGCGTTGCCGCCCCGCACGCACGCGGACACGGCGTCTGTCCTCATCGGCGCGCTGTATGCCGCCGACTACATTCGCTCGCAGGCCGAAAGCAGCGGCGACTCGGCGGACCTGAGGCTTCTCGACGAACGCATCGCGGGCCTCGTGGCGCAGCTACTGGCCGTTCAGAACGACGATGGCGGTTGGCCGTGGACTGGCAGTGAAGCGGGCTCGGACCCGTGGCCCACCTCGCGCATCGCCTGGGCCCTCGGCAAGGCCCGGCGCGACGGACATCCCATCGCCGACGAGGCCGTCCGCAAGCTCATCGCCTATCTGAAGAACACGTTCATCGGTGCCAGAACGCGGCAGACGGAGTTGAAGACGCTCGTGCTACACGGCCTGTCCTGGATCGATGAAGCGGACTTCAGCCATGCCAATCGGCTCTATCGCAACCGCGAATCGCTGAACACGTCGGCGCTGGCACACTTGGCGCTGGTTTTCACGCGGCTGGATCGCAACGCCATCGCCACCGAGCTGCTCACCGTGCTGGACAGGCGGTCGAAGGAAGTCAACGTGCGGCAGCGGACGTGCCGCGTCGTGCCGGCGACCGACAACTCGGCGTGGATGCACAGCGACATCGAGGTCACGGCCTTGGCACTGTTGGCGCAATTGCACGTCGATGCACGCGGGCAGAACGTGGGCCAGATGGTCGACTATCTCTCGAACCGAGCCCGAGTGAACGGCTGGCGACCTCACAAGGCCAAGGGTTGCATTCTCGCGGCGCTGTCCACCTACTATGGCGGCGCGGCGTTGGAGCGGGACGCCTTCACGCTGGCGATTAGCGTCAACGGCAAGAAGGTCCACGAGACGAGCGCCGACGAGGGTGGCTCGATTCGCGTCGATCTAGACGAATCCGATCTCGTCGATGGGCCGCAGCGAGTCGAGTTCGCGTTCGAGGGTCGCGGGCGGTACGCCTACGCTGTGACAATGTCCGGCTTCGCACGCTCCTTCCCCACGCCCGAAGCTACGAAGAACGGCATCGTGCGTGTCGATCCACGCAAGGTGCTGCCGCCCGAGTTGCAGTACAAGGGGCGTACGGTCAAGGCTGGCTTCTCCGTGGCGCGCGACCTGGGCGAGCAGGGGCGATTTCACAACACGGCCAAGCGCGTTCCGGTCGGCGGCGTCATCGACGTGAGTGCGCGACTTCGCCGGTTCAAGCGGTCCGACACGTCCGCCGGGGATCGGGACTACATCGTCGTGCAAGAGAGCATTCCGGCGGGTTTTCGCCTGTTGACCGAGACGCTCGATGGCAAATTCAAAGCCCACGACTATGCCAACAATGTGTTGACGCTCTACTACGGCAGCCGCCGCAGTCTCGGAACGCTGCACTACAGGATTGTGGCCACGACGGAGGGACTCTATCGGATGCCGCCGACGGTCATCCGAAGCCTGTATCGACCGGAGATTCTCCACGTCAATCATGCGAACAACACGCTGAGCGTCCTGCCCAGGGGCAAAGCCAGCGAGGACGAGTACCGAATGTCGCCGGACGAACTGTATCACTTCGGCCGATTGCATTTTGATGACGAAGACTACGAACTGGCGGCGGCGAACCTGAACGCCCTGCTGGCGGGCACCTGGATACTGGATGATGAGCACTACCGTCAGAGCGTTCGGATGCTGCTGACCTGCGCGCTCAAGCGCGACGATGCTGAGGCGATCGTCAACCACTTCGAGATTCTTCGCGAGAAGTATCCCGAGTTGATCGTGCCGTTCGAGGAGATCATCCGCATTGCCGCAGCCTATGCGGCGACGGGTCAGCACGAGCGGGCATACGTGATCTATCGCGCCACGGCGGATGCCTCGTTCGTCAGAGATTCGCGCGTGGGCCATGCTCTGCAAGCAGAGGGTCGGTTCCTCGATAGCATTGACTTTCTGGAGAATCTGTGGCGCGACTATCCCGACACGCCGCAAGTTCAGAGCGTCTATTACGCACTGTCGCAGACGCTCTATGCCAAAGCGGAAGACCCGACCTCGGTGCGGCCGCGTCGCGCCGACGCTGGGGATGAACGGCCGACGGTCACGCGTGCGGCGATCATCGGCGAGGCCATCTCTCTGATGGAGTCGTTCCTGACGCTCTATCCCGAGAGCCCCGTCGCGGACGAGGCGTCGTATGCACTGGCCAACGCATACCTGGATCTGGACGCGTTCGACATTGTCATCGCCCGAACGAAGGAACTCATCCGGCTGTTCCCCAAGAGCAAGTGGCTCGACCGTTTCCGCTATATGCAGGCG
This sequence comes from uncultured Planctomycetaceae bacterium, assembly GCA_964473405.1. Taxonomy (GTDB): domain Bacteria; phylum Planctomycetota; class Phycisphaerae; order UBA1845; family UTPLA1; genus CAYYPB01. Next base: position 1,777 of record CAYYPB010000220.1, on the reverse strand, counting down.
TTGGCGTACTTCAACCAGGCTCAGTTCGACAAGGCGCTGAGTGTGGCGATAGACGTGGCCGAGTCTACTTTCCGCGACAAACAAGGCGTCGTTCGGCCCAGCCCCAACAAATGGCTGGCGCTCTACATCGTCGGGCAGATCTACGATGCCCAGTCCAAGACGGCCAAGGCCATCGAGTTCTACGAGAAAGTCAAATCGCGATTCAGCGATGCGGCCGATGCGGTCAACTACTTCGAGCACAAGTTCGTGAAGCTGCCGGAGGTGACGATCTTCCATCCCGACGCACAGGGCTTTCGCGAGTCGGAGGAATGGGAACGGCATCTGCGTAGCCGCAAGCCGACAGGGGGCGACCCCGCCACGGCGGAGGGCAACGTGTCGCACACCTACGCCGCTCCGTTCGTGCGGATCGACTTCCGCAATATCAAGTCGGCCGTCTTGCAGGTATATCGCGTCGATCTGATGAAGCTGGCGCTGGTGGAAAAGAACCTGAATCAGATCACCTCGGTCAACCTCGCCGGGATCAAGCCGATTGTCGAGAAGACGGTCCAGTTGGGCGACGGGCGCGACTACGTGGACAAATCCGAGCGTGCGATGCTGTCGCTGGCGTCCGACGGAAAGCCGAGCGACGGGGCCTACCTCGTCATCTGCCGCGGCGACAGCCTGTTCTCCAGCGGCCTGATCCTCGTGACGCCGCTGGCCGTGCAGGTTCGGGAAGATACCGAATCGCAGCGCGCCCGCGTGAGTGTGGTGGATGCCATGTCGCGCGGCGGTGAGAAGAACGTCCACGTCAAGGTCATCGGCACCTACATGTCGCGATTCGTCAGCGGCGAGACCGATCTGCGGGGCATCTTTGCGGCCGACGGTATCAGTGGCTATCCGACGGCCATCGCCCAGGACGACGACGGGCACTTCGCGTTCTACCGCAGCGCGTCGGCGGTATTGGCGATGGTGCCGGCGCAGACGGGGCAAGTGATGAGGCTCGACAAGGAGAGCAAGAAGAAGAAATCGAAAGCCCGGTACCGCCAGAACTTGCAGCTTGATAATAGGGCCATCCAGGGGAGCAACGCGGTTTTCCTGGAAGGCATGTTCCAGCAGCAGGAGCGTGGCGTCGAGGTGCAGAAGGCGAATTAGTTGTCAGTCGTCAGTTATCAGTTAACAGTTATCAGTTGTCAGTTTGCGGGCATCTGTTTAGCCGCGACCGAACGGGGAGCGTTGTTGCACGCCGATGCTGTTCTTGCTGTCAGCGGCGTCGTGGCCCATCGTGATCGGCAAACCCACGCGCTCGACGCGTAGGGTGAAGCCGTTGTTGTTTTCGAATGGCTCTACGACGCCCGTCGCCGCCAGGATCGGGTGGGCGACGGTCAGGTGGCCGAAGCGTTGGTAGGTTTGAGGGAACAGGTGCGTTTCCACACAGCCTGTTCGATCCGCCAGCGTGACGAACTTCATCAACTCGCCGCCGGTCGTGCGGTTGATGCGATCCGAAACCATGAGGCCGCATACGGATACGCGGCGGCCGACATGCTCACCCAATCGCGCCACGGGCGCGTAGCGAGTCCAGTCGATATTCCTGCCACTGTCGTCCGAGCCGAGGTGTGTGAGCGGGTCGATGGTGATCGGGAACCCGAGCAGGTCCATCTCGCGCTGGGCGATTTGTCGCGGACCCGGCGACGTGAGCGCGACCGGTGGCGTCTCACGGTCGCCCGTGGGGGCGTTCTCCCAAAGCGTGCGGCCGATCGCATTCACGCGGCGCGTCAGTCCGCGTAGTTGCCAAAACAAC
>CAYYPB010000219.1:0-5279 GCA_964473405.1 uncultured Planctomycetaceae bacterium | reverse complement strand
CTTGTGGCACAGGCGTCCCGCCTGTGGTTCCACCGGCGGGACGCCGGTGCCACAGAAACGTTGGAGCCCAGTCAACCCGCAGCTTGGTGCGTGGCGATGCACTAGTGCGACATCGCCCCCTCTCCGCGGACGTACGGCGAAGAGTGGCGTTGACTCGCATGGAAACGCCGCGCGGGCTGAAGCCCGCGGCGCTTCACGGGGTGGCGACGCCGTGCTGCCACAATCGGTCGGACGCGTGACCACGGTTGCCGGTCCGAATGGTCATGCCGACACCTTGGCCTTGATGGATGCCCCGTTGTAGGTAGGCTGTCGACAGAGGATTCCGAGGCTCATCGCAACCACCGGGAGACGACGCTTGGCACACTCCGATTTGAGATCGTTCATCGACGCACTCGACGCCGCGGGGCAGTTGAAACGCATCTCCACCCAGGTCGACCTCGAACTCGAAATCACCGAGATTGCCGACCGCATGTCGAAGAGTCCCTGTCCCGAGGGTACGGCGGGAGCACCCCCGACAGACCCCGTCCACGGCGGGCTCGGCGGCTACGCACTGCTCTTCGAGAACGTCCGCGGCAGCGACATTCCCGTTGCGATCAACCTCTTCGGCAGCTACCAGCGCATGCGCATGGCCCTCGGGTGCGATGACTTCGAGACCCTCGCCGAACGCGTGCGAAAGCTCGTCAAGCCGACGCCTCCGTCGGGCGTGCTCGGCAAGATGAAGATGCTCCCCGAGCTGGCCAAGATCGCGGCGGCAGCACCCAAGCGCGTTCGACGTGGTCCGTGCCAGGAAGTCGTCCACACGGATGACGCCGATCTCTTCAGTCTGCCGATCATCAAGTGCTGGCCGTTCGATGGCGGCGCGGATCATGATGTGATCGTCGGCCGGAAGACATCCCCGATCGAAACTCACGCTGCCGAACCGATCACCCCGGTTGGTCGCTACATCACGCTCGCCGGCATCCACACAACGGCCCCCGACGGCTCGGACCACAATGTCGGGATGTATCGCATCCAGGTGACGGGTCCGAAGTCGGCCCTCTTTCATTGCCATATTCACCACGACGGCGCTCGCCACCACCGCATGTGGGCGGCCGAGGGCAGGGACATGCCCGTGGCGATCGCGCTGGGAGGCGAGAGCGTCGTGCCCTACGCCGCGACGTGTCCGCTGCCGCCGGGCATCAACGAATTGCTGTTCGCGGGTTTCTTGAACGATGGCGGGATCCCGATGGTGCCGGCCCAAACCGTGCCGCTGGACGTGCCGGCCAACTCGGAGATCGTCATCGAGGGGTTCGTCAGCGCCAGCAAGACGGCGCGCGAGGGCCCGTTCGGCGACCACACGGGCTTCTATAGCCTCGCATCGCAGTGCCCGACGCTGCGCGTGACGGCCATCACGCATCGGCGCGATCCGATCTATCCGACGACGATCGTGGGGGCCCCGCCGATGGAGGACTACTTCCTCGGCAAGGCCACGGAACGCATCTTCCTGCCGCTGCTGCAGACGTTGATCCCCGAGGTGTTGGACTATCACCTCCCGCGATGGGGGGCCTTCCACAACTTCTGCTTCGTCAAGATCAACAAGGCCTACGCGTACCAAGCGCGGAAGGTTGCGAGCAGCATCTGGGGCGCGGGCCAGATGATGCTCACCAAGTTCATCGTCATCGTGGACGAGGACATCGACGTCCACGACGAACAGGCCGTGATGTTTCAGGTGGGGGCGAATGTCGATCCCCGTCGCGATACGTTCCTCCTCGACGGTCCTTTGGATATCCTCGACCACGCGGCCCCGGACGTTGGTGTCGGCAGCAAGCTGGGCATCGACGCGACGCGCAAGATCGCGGGTGAGGGGACCGTGCGGGACTATCCCGAGGTTCTCCAGATGGGCGAGGCCATCCGGCGACGCGTGGACGATCGCTGGTCTGAGTACGGGCTATCGCCATGACGGCCGAGAACGACCCGCCGCCGGAGCCCACGGGGCCCGTCGAACTCGAGCCGCTCGTCACACGAGCGGAGCCGCTGAGGCATGTGGAGCAATCCTGCGCATCGGTCACCCAAGCGCCAGACGGCGTCGGTTTCCCCGTTCCCGCTAGGCCGTTGCACGAGTGTCCGCAGTGCGAGTACATCCTGACGGGCCTGACATCCCGCCGATGTCCCGAGTGTGGTGAACCGTTCACTCTGTCGGCTGCACGCTGGCGCAGCTTTCTGCAATCGCCGCGAAGCCAGGAGGATCTGCGGGTTGTTCGGGCGAATCGTCGCGCCCTGTGGGTGGGCGTCGGCCTGCAATTGGCCAGCCTCATCGTGCCGATGGTCGTCCTCATAGGCGATTGGCGGGGGGGGCAGCTCTTCTTCTGGGGAATCAGCCTCTCGATTCTCACGATCGCCTGCGCGGTCAAAGGCTGTTTCGCGTTGTCGTGGTCGGTGACGATGCTGGCCGCAGGTCTGACCTCGGCTGTGGTCGCGGCCATGTTGCTGATCGTCTTCGCCTGAGTTGGGGCCTGCGACGGTCGCAACGCGTACTCGGCATTCTCAACTCGCCCCCCTCCCTGTCCCCGCGTAGAATCCCCTCCAGAATGACCTCCACAGCGGACAAGGCAATCTGGGACGAGCAGCGACTCGCCGACCCGCACCGCCAGCCCGACAAGGCGCGGCGCGTGCAGGCCATGTTTGACCGCATCGCGCCGACCTACGAACGGGTCAACCGCGTGTTGTCCGCCGGTCGTGACGACTATTGGCGCCGCAAGGCCGTCGAACTCGCGTCGGTCCGCCGCGACGATCGCGTACTGGACATCGCCTGCGGGACGGGCGATCTATCTCGGGCTTTTGCTGCGGCGAATCCGCGTCGTGTGGTGGGCTCCGATTTCTCAGCCGAGATGTTGACCCTCGCGGCGGCGCGCGGAGCGCCGTCGGTCTCTTGGTGCAAGGCGGATGCACAGGCCCTGCCGTTTTCTGACGGCGCGTTCACCGTGGCCGGTTGTGCGTTCGGCATCCGGAACTTGCAGGACCTGCCTCGCGGCCTTGGAGAACTCCGTCGCGTCCTGACGCCCGACGGTCGGTTGGTCATTCTCGAGTTCGGCATGCCGACATTCCCGCCGATCCGCGCGGCCTATTCGCTCTACTTCCGCCACGTCCTGCCTCGAGCGGCTCGGTGGATCAGCGGTGATCGATCCGGTGCCTACGACTACTTGCCTCAATCCGTGACGTCGTTCCTGGACCAAGCGGGCATGATCTCCGCGCTCCGGTCAGCGGGTTTCGCGCGTGTCGAGGCCCGGCGTTTGACGTTTGGCGTTGTGACGGTGTACCTGGCCTGGAAGTGATGATGGCACGTGAGCCTGCCCCATCCAAGACCGCGGCGCAGTCGGACGAAATCGTCGACGTCTGGTCGCGCACTTCCCGGCGTCATCGGGTTCGGGCCGTCTTGATGCTCCTGCTGCTCGGCATTCTCTTCGCGGGGCTGTGCTGCTTCACCCTCTGGCTGCGGTCGGGCCACTACTTGCCCTGGGAGTACGAGGGCTATATCGCACTGTTGCTGCGTTCGTTCCAGCCTTCTGGCACCGAGCAAATCACGCTGTCCAGTTTCCTCTCCGCGCCGATTCCCGTGCAGGAGGTTCCGATCCATGCCGTGATCATGGGGCTGCAGTTTGCCTCGCTCGTCTCGATCCCGATTCTCGTGGCCATTCTCTACCGCTTGCCGGTTTCGGTGCTGTTCGCGGCGATGGTGTTCTTTCTGGCCGCGATGCCCTGGCTGGCCATCACTGTTCTGATCGGCTGTGCCTTGGCGTCGACGCAGATGTTCCGCTTCTCCTTCCGCTATGCCTCGGCGCTCATCGGCCTGATTCCTATCGCGATCTACTTCGGCATGGCCTCCTGGGAGCCCTCCGGCTCGTCCTCGCCTATGATGCCTCACCAGGCACTGCTCTACGCGCCCTGGGTACTCGCGCTGCTCGGCTCCTGCGTCATCTGTGCCGTCGCCTTGGCGACTGCCCGACTGATCAACTACCGGCCCGGCGGCATCCCGCCCATCCTGGTCATGCTCTTTGCGATTCCCGTGCTGTTGTTTCACAAACAGGTCGGCCGCGACGAGTTGGAGTATCGCATTCTCGCGCAGAACTTCGGGCCGGGCAGCCGGTCGGTGTTCGCTTCGTCGGACGTCGGTGTGTTGGCCAAGGGCACCGCCCGGCGCGTCTGGAGCGAAACGGAGGGCCGATCCTACGACGACATCTTTCGTCGAGCCCTTGAAGCCGCCGAGCGGGGCGTCGAGCTGCGGACCGAACGCGACCGTCGCGAGGCGGCCGAACACTGCGACGTCTTTATCGAGCGGTTCGCCGCATCCCGCTACATTCCGAATGTGCTGTTCATCAAGGGCCGCGCGCTGGATCTCCGGCTCGATGGCAGCAAGCTCCTCAGTCGCCACCGCGCGGAGTACCGCTCGAACCTGCCCAGCCGGACGTCGCTCGTTACTTGGCAAACGCTCCTCGAACGGTTTCCCGATAACGAGCTGAGCGCCACGGCCCTCTTCAATCTCGCCATGCTCGACGCCGGCGACGGGGATCTCGCCGGCGCTGTCGGCAAGCTCGAACAACTCGTCGAGCGGTTCGATGTCCAACGCGCCGCCACCCGGCGGGCCGGCAGCGACGACGCCAAGGCCACCTCGGTGTTCCAACGGACCTCCGCCGCGTCCCAACTGGGCATCAACTTGAGCGCCCTCGTGGTCCGGGCCGACAGGCTTCGGGAGATGTTGCTCGCGTGTCGCGCGGACAAACCCAGGCCCGTCTCGATGCTTTTTGGCCCGCGAGCGGATGGGTCGGACGTACTCGTGAACCCGGTTCAGATTCTCGTGCGGCTGGACGATGCCTCGCCGCGATACAGGGCCAACCTCGAGGGCATCGCGCGAGCCTTTGCGGATTCGGAGTCGGCAGGCTATGTGGAGGTTCGGTTGGCACTGATGGAGCCGGCCATCAGCCGCCGCATTCAGCGACTCACTCACGCGGCCGAGACCCTGGCCGGACGTCCGGCCGGTGCCGAGGCGCTGTTTCGCAAGGCCCAGGCGCTGCGAGAGGACTCACTCATCGACGAGGCCAAGGCCGCCTTCGAGACGCTGGTCAAGGCGTATCCGCAGAGTTGCTGGTCGACGGAGGCCAAGGAACACCTCACGTCCTTGTCGATTCTCCAGGAGACGCCGGATTAGTGGAGGATCACAGGTGATGGTGCTCGTTCATCCCGAGATGAGCATCTGTGGCACCGGCGTCCCGCCGGTGAGACCACAGGCGAGACGCCTGTGCCAC
>CAYYPB010000218.1:0-5314 GCA_964473405.1 uncultured Planctomycetaceae bacterium | reverse complement strand
TTTCGTGCGCAGAGTAGGAGGTCACCGGCTCCCGGACACCAAACCGGGTTGCCCCCAACCCCCCCGGGGTGGGGGAAACACCCCCCCCCCCGCAAAAAAAAAAAAAAACGCCCCCGCCGAGGACATCCAAGGCGGGGGTTTCTTTCTGCGCAGTACAACGCCGGAATCGTCGGGCCCCCAGCAGACACCACGGCTGTTGACGACCGTGGGAGTATTCCCGGCCGTCAACAGCCGATGGAAAGCAGCGCGGCTTCTGCTCCCGCGCGGACCCCCTGTCGCACAGGGATCTGTCCGTTCGCCTTGGGTCCGGTGCCGATCAGAAATCGATGTACAGATCGGCGTCGGCCGCCAATTGCCGGGCCTTACTGATCGGGACCCAAGGGTCCCTGCTGAGCCGGGTCAGCATCGTGGGATTGCTGGCGACGATCTCGATCAGCGGACTCCGACCGCTCACCAGCCCGTCCTCGGGAATGCGGAACAGATGCCCATTGTCATTGCAGAGGTAGGCACCGGGGATCCTCAGATCCTCGAATGCGACGCGCTCGGTGTGCTGTGTGTTGCGGACTTTCGCGTCCGTGACTTCCGTGGCCATGGTTCGACTCCTTCCGGTAGGTAGGTAGGTAGGTATAGCCGTGCGCTAGCACAGTCGATGCGGTTCACGCCGAACCGCGTACATGCTGCCTGCCCAATCGCTCGCCCCTCGGCACCGCCCCGACGGGCCGGGCGTTCCCCTCGATATTCGCCCAGCACTCATCCCCTCCACCGCCTTGTCGGTCGGCCTCAATAATCTCGCTTGCCCGTCGCTAGAACTCGACGGGCAAGTCGTTGTTCGCTGCGATGCACCGTGCTTTGATCGTCGGGATCCACGGATCCTCGCTTAGCCGAGAGACCAAGACCGACTCGCGACCGCTCACGACGATCATCGGGCTTCGCCCGGTGTTGACGCCGTCGGGCGGCACGCGAACCAGGAGCCCGGTCTTGTGTGTCACATAGGTTCCGGCGGCCTGGATGTCGGCGAACTCGCAGCAAGGCAGCCTGCTTCGCGGGCACGTTCGCGTTTTCGGCACCACATCGTTCATTCCAACTGCCTCCAAGCGGGGCCCGACGGACCAAGCTCGGCGAAGCGCCGCCATCATGCGTGCGAGCTACGCAGATGCTCGGAACACCAGCCGGCAGGCGAAGACGCCAACGCTACACAGCGGAATTCGGTGTCTCCGCCGCCGGCGCGGAGTCCATACATGTCGCGATCAGTGAGCGATTCAGAAGTGACGTGGCACGCGGGATGGGTAGACTCAAGCAAGTTAAGCATACTCATATTGAGCGGTTTGTCAAGCGAATTCGCAACTAGTTTGACAACCGCCTCTCCCACATGTGGCCGGCCAGTGTCGGCGATGGTCGCAACCGGGGATCCTCGCCGATACCTCGCCCGTCGCGCTGGCGTGTTGCTGTCTGTCCGACATCCCATCGGGAGGGTTTCGCCGCATCCACCTCGTCGCAAGGAGCGAACCTGCGACTCCAACGCGTGGCTGGGCTGCGGCTGGTTCATTCGACAATGCTCGTCAGCTTGAGGCCCGGTGGCTTGAGGTTCTCGGCGAGGCCACGCTCGCTGGGCGTTCGTTGACAACGCGGCTCATCGCGAATATATTGGCCCCCGTAGTCCAGTTTGGGGCTTTGCATCGCGCTGGGCTCCTTTCCGCGCGGACCGAGTCAATGTGCCCTGTCGATATCGCCAGGGGCCTTCGAGGGTTTCCGCGAGATTCCCCAATGCTGGTTAACGATCGGAACGATGGCGTGTCGCCGGAGACCCTCCGGCCCCAGGAGCAACATTGATGGCCACCACGAAGTTTGTCTTTTTCTTTGGAAATGGGAAGGCGGAAGGCCGCGGCGATCAGAAAGCCCTGTTGGGCGGCAAGGGCGCGGGCCTCGCCGAGATGACGAACATCGGTCTGCCCGTACCGGGCGGCTTCACGATCACGACCGAGGCCTGCGGCCTCTACTACGAGAAGAACAAGTGGCCCGTCGGTCTGGAGAAGCAGATCCGGGCCCATCTCAAGAAGCTGGAGAAGGCGACCGGCAAACGGCTCGGCGACCCCAAGGATCCGCTGCTCGTCTCGGTTCGCTCCGGTGGGGCGGTGTCGATGCCGGGCATGATGGAGACCGTGCTGAACCTCGGCCTCAACGACGCCTCGGTCGAGGGCCTCGCGACCTGCACGGGCAACGCGCGCTTCGCCTGGGATTCCTACCGGCGTTTCATACAGATGTATTCGACCGTCGTCGTGGGCTTGTCCAAAGACATCCTCGAGGAGAAGCTCGCCGCCAAGAAGCGGGACGTTGGCGTCAAGACGGATGCGGAGCTGACGGCGGACGACCTCCGCGACCTCTGCGAGCAGTTCAAGGTCTTCTTCCTCGGCGAGACGCGACAGTCGTTCCCGCAGGATCCGTGGGAGCAGCTCGCAGGGGCCATCGATGCCGTCTTTGCTTCCTGGATGGCGGACAAGGCCATCAAGTATCGCGAGGTCGAGAAGATCGTCGGCCTGCCCGGTACAGGCGTCAACATCTGCCAGATGGTTTTCGGCAACATGGGCGACGACAGCGGCACGGGCGTCTGTTTTACACGCGACCCCAGCACAGGCGAGAACGTTTACTACGGCGATCTGCTCATGAACGCCCAGGGCGAGGACGTTGTCGCCGGCATTCGCACCCCGCTGAAACTGGTCGCGTTGAGGGACACGCACCCGGACGTCTACGAGCAGCTCTGTGCCGTCCGTGTCATGCTCGAAGTGCATTACAAGGACATGCAGGACCTGGAGTTCACCGTCGAGCGCGGCAAGCTCTATATGCTTCAGTGCCGCACGGGTAAGCGATCTCCCGCCGCGACGTTCAAGATCGCCGTCGATCAGGCGACCAAGCCGCTGGCGACCAAGGCCGAGGCCGACCGCTTCGTCAAGAAGGGCTACCTGCCCAAGCGCTACGCGGTTGCCGCTCGCAAGCCTGTCGTCACCAAGGAAGAAGCGATCATGCGGATCGGGGGTGCCGACATCGAACGGCTGTTCTATCCGATCATCGATCCTGACTTCGACGCGAAGGCCCTCTCGAAGAAGAAGCTGGGCGTTGGCATCAATGCCGTTCCGGGTGCCGCCAGCGGGCAGATCGTCTTTACGGCGGCTGATGCCGAGAAGCTCAGCGCCGACGGCAAGAAGGTCATCCTCGTTCGCCAGGAGACGAGCCCCGAGGATGTCGGCGGAATGCACGCGGCCCAGGGGATTCTCACGGCGACGGGCGGCAAGACGTCGCATGCCGCGGTCGTGGCACGTGGATGGGGTAAGTGCTGCATCGTCGGATGCGGCGAGTTGAAGATCGACGACAAGGCGCAGAGGTTGTCGCTCAACGGCAAGACGATGTCGGAAGGGGAGTTCCTCACGCTCGACGGGTCCGCTGGCGCGGTGTATGAGGGCGAGCTTCCGCTGGTCGCCCCCACGTTGCCGGCAGAGTATTACACGCTGATGAAATGGTGCGACGCCAGGCGACGGCTGCGCGTGCGAACCAATGCGGACACACCGTACGATTCGGAAAACGCCGTCCGCATGGGGGCCGAGGGCATTGGCCTGTGCCGGACCGAGCACATGTTCTTCGAGACCGAGGAACGCCGTCTGGCGATGCAGGAAATGATCATCGCCGAGACGGAGGAGACACGCCGAATAGCACTGAACAAGTTGCTTCCGTTCCAGCGGCAGGACTTCATCGGTATCTTCGAGGCGATGGCCGGCCGGCCCGTGACGATTCGGCTGGTCGATCCGCCGTTGCACGAGTTTGTTCCGCACAGTCCCGACAAGCTCCGCGAGCTTGCAGAACATCTCGACGTGAAGTACTCCACGGTTCACGACCGCGTGACCGAGTTGCACGAGTCGAACCCGATGCTCGGGCATCGCGGTTGTCGGTTGGCGATTACGTATCCGGAAATCCTCGAGATGCAGGTGCGGGCGATCATGGAGGCGGCCGTTGAGTGCCGCCGGCGTCGCATCCGCGTCGCGCCCGAGATCATGATCCCGTTGTGCATCGACTGGAAGGAGTTGAGCATTCTCGTCGATCGCACGCGCGAGGTGGCCGAGACCGTGCTTCGCGAGGCCGGCGTGAAGATCAAGTACCTCGTCGGCACGATGGTGGAGACGCCGCGTGCGGCACTGACGGCCGGTGAAGTTGCGAAGGTGGCGGAGTTCTTCAGCTTCGGCACGAACGATCTGACGCAGACGGTCATGGCGTTGTCTCGCGACGATGCGGGGCGGTTCCTGCCTGCCTATGTCGATGTGGAGAAGGCTGACATTTTCAAGGCCGATCCGTTCCAGACGCTCGATCGCGAGGGCGTGGGGATGCTCGTTCGCCACGCGATGCAGCACGGTCGCAAGAGCAAGCCGGGTTTGAAGATCGGCATCTGCGGCGAGCATGGCGGCGACGCGGAGTCGGTCCACTTCTGTCACGAGGTGGGCATGGACTATGTGAGTTGCTCTCCGTATCGCGTGCCGATCGCTCGATTGGCGGCGGCGCAGGCTGTCATCATGGAATCCGACGTGAAGAAGCCGAAAGGTCGCAGCACCAAGCCCAATGCTTCGCCGAAGGGATCGTCGAAGAAGACAGGCCGACCCGCCGCTCGCAAGACGGCGAAGCGTCCGGTCGCCAAGCGTCCCGCGGCGGTGTCGCGAAGTAAGAAGGCCAACGCCAGTCTTGCTCGCAAGGCCCCGAAGAAGCGAATGGCCACGAAGGCGAGGGGGAGTGGCAAGGTAGCCGTGCGGCGGAAGTAGGCGGCGTTTTCTTAGCTGGCATCGATCCCAGTTGCGTCCCTTTTTGGGCTGTGCTTGGGGTGCGCCTTGCTCGCCGGGATGTCGGCTGGGCCGAGTGTACTGGATCGCCGTGCTGATTTCGGCGTGTCGGCGGCTGGTGTGCCGTAGAGGTCGTTGATCGTTTGGCGCAGTGAGGTTTGGAACTGGGCCCTTGTGTTTGGGTGCCCTTGGTCGTTGAGGCCGAAGGGGGCAGCTGCGAGGTCTGGGGCTGTTGCGATGCGATGCGCGGGGGCGGCTCGGGTCTTGGACGCCTGGGACTTTTCCTTTTCCATTTTGTTCTTCTCTATGGCGGCGTCCTGCTTTCTCAATTCGCAATAGGCGTGTAGGGCTTTGCAGAGTTTTGTGAAGTCTTCGTCGTCGTCTTGGATTTGGGTGATGAGCCTTTCGAGGGCTGCGTGTTCGAAGGCGATTCGTAGGCGGGTGCCCTTGTCGGTTGGTTGCTGGGGGATGCTCGGCGCCGAAGAGACGGGCGCAGCGCC
>CAYYPB010000217.1:0-5349 GCA_964473405.1 uncultured Planctomycetaceae bacterium | reverse complement strand
GAGGGGCGAGGGGGGCGAGGGTCGTGGCGAATGCCGGGGCCCGGGCAAGAGGGGCCGTCGAGGCCGGGGACCGGCAGCTCGCCGACGCGGCCCAAGAGGCGACGGCCCGATGGCCGGTCGGCGCGGCCCCAAGGGTGACGGCCCCCCGCCGCGATTGATGGAGATGTTCAAGCGGCAGGACGTCAATGGTGACGGTGTGGTCACGGCCGACGAGTTCATGGGCCCGCCCGACCGGTTCGAGATGCTCGACGCCAACGGCGATGGGGCGGTGGACCGCAAGGAAATCAAGAAGATGATGAAGCGCAAGGCCAAGCAGGGCCGAGCGGGCAAGAAAGGTCGCCCCGGCAAGAAGGCTCGCGGCCACGAACCAGGCCCGGACCACCGCGACGGCCACGGATTTCACGGCGACGCCCACGAGTAGTCAGACCTCTCCGCAAGAACGGACGGCGGGCAGACATCCCCTCTGCCCGTCGTCTATGCGTTAACACGCTGACCCAGAAGCGTGAGTTCTGCGGAGTCGCCAGCACGCGCGCTGCGTATGCAGCAGCGGCGACGCCGTCATCGCCCGGCGTTTTCCTTGCGGTTCAACCGCCAATCGTAGTCCAACCAGTGGATCCTCGGAGGCTGGTCGGCATCGAGCGCGCCCCTCATCGGCGCGGAAAACCGGGCGACATGGCCCAGCACCGAGCCCGCCACCTGTGTGAAGTCATCTCCGTACCAGCGGTAGAGCTGCGTCAGAAACACCTCATCCGCGCCGCGTTCATATCGAAGCCAACGATCATGCGTGTGCAAGAACTTCGCTTGATCGGCCAGTTGCTCCTCCAGCCGGCCGGCCGTGTACGCCTCCGATCGCAGCGGCGGGCAGCCGACCGCAGCGCAAACCAGCGCGAAGTGAATCCGCGGCTCGCGGAAGTTGGGACGGATCTGTTCGTGTTCGATCTGGTTGAGACTCCACAGGTGGCCGCCGACATTCCAACGGACGGCATCCCAGCGTTCGCTCGAGGGAATATCCTTGATGGATTGCAGTTGCCCGTCGTTCCAATGATCCAGGATCAACCTCAGCGTGAAAGCGTTGTACGCGTTGATCAATAGCCCGAGGCGCTCGTTGCGCCCGATCTCTTCCAGCGGTGCGTGTCTTACGGTCGTGAGGTACGCATCGAGTTGTGTCGCATCGTCGGCCAACCCGGGATAATCGACCCACCCGCCCGGATCGACATGCCTTCGCAGCAACGCGTCGAGTTGCCCATGGTCGACTGTCGGGCCATCGGCCTTCACGGCATACGCCTCCGCGAGCGTCACCCTCGGCGGGCCGAACAGCCTATAGATGCGTTCAGACTGGGTGTAGATCGCCACGACCGCCAAGAGAAGGAAGCCTGCGACGACCCGCCGCGAAATGCCCCCGCTCCGTTTCTTCGGCGTCCGGTCAGGTTGAGCGTGCATAGGTCAGGCCACCTCGACGGCGAGGACGGTCACGTCATCGTGATTGAGCGCTCCGCCGGTCCAGGCTCGCAGTGTCGCAAGCAAGCTTGACCTCAATTCGAACGGGGACGCCGAGATGTTCTCGTTCAGCATCGCAAGCAGTCGGTCTGATCCGAACAGGATGTTCTGTCGCGAGGGGGCTTCCAGTACGCCATCGGTGTACAGCAGCAGAACATCACCCGGCGCGACGTCCAGGCCGCTGGTGCGGTATGGGCAGTCTCGGTCCACGCCCAGCGGCAGATTATGTCGTCCATCGCCGGAGGCCTGCGCCAACCCCGTCCAGGTACCTTGACGCCGCACGAGGATCGGTGGATGCCCCGCGTAACCGTACTCCAGCCGACGCGTCTGTAGGTCGTACGAGATGACCGCCGCCGTTGTCATCGCTTTCAGGCCGCGGGCGACCACGCGGTCGTTCAGGTCGGAAAGCAAGTTCGCCAGAATGGGGTCATTCATGCCGCTTACGAGTTCATCGTGTATCCACCCGCCGATGTCGCTCACCGACGTGCCGTGCCCTGTGACATCTCCCACAACCACACGCGTGACGACGTCGCCGCCGCAGACGGAGCAAAAGTACACGTCCCCACCCTTGCCGCCTTCGCATGCCGAGGAGAACAGACTCACGGTGAGTCCGCGCGAGCACACGTCCAGTTCTTCGTCCTTCGCGCCACCCCAGACTTCGGCACACTTCAATCGCAACATGGCTTCTCCTTCGATCGGACGGCCGGGGATCGGGGTGAGGCCCCGAGTAGCCCCGATGCCGCCTCTACCCCATGCGATGTCGGGGAGACTGGCGTCTCTGCCATCTTACCAATACCGTTCGACATGGAGCGTCCCGGGCGAGCGCGTGGTGTGCAGCGTGAAGCCTCGTTCCAGGAACACGCGATGCATCTCCTCGACCATCTCGGGGTTCCCCGACAGGAATACATGGGTCGTAGTCGATGAAGCGTCGCCGTCCAGCGCACGCTCGATCGTGCCGTCGTCGAGGACGGACTGGACGCGGCCAACGTGACCCTGCCAGTTGTCCTCTGCCGCGGGTCGGCTAACCGTGGGGATATAGGCCAGCGTTCGGCATTCGCACTGCAACGCCTCCAACTCATCGCGGTAGCCCAACTCCCGAACGTGCCGTGCGCCGTGAATGACGACGAACCGGCGGCCACGGTTGCAGTGATGGTAGTCTTGGATCATCGATATGTACGGTGCGAGCCCCGTGCCTGTACCGATCAACACGACGTTTTGATCTCGAGGCAGATCGTCCATCGTGAAGTGTCCCTTGGCACTAGAGCCGAGCCACAGTCGTCCGCCGGGCTGCAGAAGCCAGAGCCGGGGTGTCAGCGCCCCTGACCGCACCAGCGTGACATATAGTTCCACGTAGTCATCCGCCTTGGATGAAGAGGCAATAGAGTAGGCACGGCGGATCAACTTCGAATCGTCTTTCGGAGGCGGGTCTTCCGAGATTGCCAACGGCGAACGTGGCGCTGCGCCGGGTAGTCCAATGACCGTGTACTGACCGGGGAGAAATGAGAACAGCGGCGCGTCGGGCCGGATGCGCAGGATGGCTAGGTCGTCGGCCAGATCGCGGCGTTCGACGAGCGTGCTGTTATCCCAACCCTCCGGGGGGCCGGAGCCCATTGCCGCTTGCGATCGAGAGGGGTCTGGGTTCGTCATGGTCTGGCTCCGGATCTCGCGAGAGTCCCGCTAGACCTCGCTCGCTCGGGCGGTTGGCGCATCACAACGACATTCGCGTCAGCGTCCAGTATATCGACGCCCCCAGTATAGCACCCATCGGCAGGGTGGTCAGCCAAGCGGCCAGTATCTGCACAATCGTCCGACGTCGGGCACCTCCGCCGACGATGCCGATGCCGAAAATCGATCCACAAGAGACGTGGGTCGTCGAGACCGGCACGCCCAGCCGAGAAGCGCCTAGCACCAAAGCGGCCGTGACCAGATTGCCCGTCAATCCTTGTCCTGGGTTCAGATGGGTGATGCGTTTGCTCATCGTTTCGGCGACCTTGCGGGAGTTCAGCCATCCGCCGAGTGCCATGGCGGCCGCCACGAGTGCGAGTTTCCAACTCACGCCCGCTGCACCGGCCGCCAGCAGCAAGGCCGCGATCTTCGGCGTGTCGTTCACCGCTCTCGCAAAGCAGACGGCGACACCGCTCAAGGAATGAACGCCGTCGACAATCGCCTGCGAGCTGAGGCCGACCACGCGGCCGTCGTACCGTTCGAGGCACTGCTCGCGCGATGCGACCGTGAAGCTCGGTCCCCCGTCGACCGGGACAGCCGTGAGGGCCGAGCCGTCCTGAGACAACACGACGGGCTGGGGCGCGGCGTCGCCGATGCAGGCGCACGTCTGGCGTGTGATGCCGAGCCGGCGCCGCCCCCATCGCAAGAGCGGGTACAGCCCGGCGGTGATCCCCACGGCCAGAAACGGGCTGATCAGCAGAGGCAAGAAGAACGCGCCCCACAGCTTGCCCAGGTTCGCGTGGCCGTGGCCCACCACCAGGGCCACGCCGACGAGTGCGCCGGTCAGGGCATGTGTCGTCGACGTCGGCATGCCCAGGACCGTCGCCAGCAGGATCGTGATCGCGCCGGCCGAGGCAATCGCGATCAACAGGGCGCTGCTCTGCGTGAGTTCGGGCGGGACAAGTCCCTTGCCGCTGAACGTCCCGGCCAGTTCACCGGCCAGCATGATCGACAGAACGCTCCCGGCCATCGTCGCAACGGTCGCCCAGATCAGAGCGGTTCGATAGCTGACCGTCCCGCTGCCGTAGAGCGTGGCGACGCCCTTGAAGTTGTCGTTGGCCCCGTTGCTGTAGGCGAGCCAGAACACCATGAAAATCAGAAGTGCCAATGTCATTTCTAGTCAGACTCCAAGTCGATTGCGGATGGATGCGTGTCGATGCGATGATAGAGCCCATTGGACAAGGCGACCACAGCACAAAGCGAAAGCGTCACCGGTATCGGACGGGTTCGGCGGTTCCGCGCGACGCAACGGCGGTCGAGCCAGACCGCCAAGCGTTGGATTCCGCAGGCTCCCTTGTCTATTGCGTCATTCCCCCAGCCCCACGCCGTTCAGAGCCGCGACCGTCAGGGATCGCCCCGCGCTCAACGGAAGAACTGTCGGAGAGTTGTATGAGGATCGCCCTACGTTGCTTCATCAGGTCGTCACGGGCGGTTTTCCCATAGCGCAGGCGATATGTTAGAAGAACCCACGGCAGTCGCGTTGGCAGCGCCGGCTCGCGTGCGACGCCGAGTAGCATTGGGTTTGGGGATGTCGTCCGTTGTGCCGTCGACGCCGTCCGGTCCCGCGCTCCAGAGCACATAGCGCGGCTCGCTGGGCTTGATCCGCAGGCGATACTGATGGCTCTTCAGCAGAATTCGTGGGTAGATGCCTGGGGCTCTGCCCCAGACCCCGGGATTTTCTGAGGCATGGCTCCGGTGTTCCAAGGTGTACGACAAGGCCCGGCGGAGGCCATAACGGGGATTTCGGTGGAAGCTCCGAAGGCAATCGGGCGGCTCCACTGGCTGTCCCTCGGTCGAAGAGATCGCTGCGACACGAGAGCGGCATCGGCGTCGAGGTGGCTCCACTGGCTGTCCCTCGGTCGAAGAGATCGCCTGGAAAGTCACGACGGAAATCAAGGCCCAGCAGAAGGCCATAAACTGTGTTACGACAGCTACTTATGGACTGCGGCGCCTGGTGCCACCCACAGATTCTGCTGAGGAGGCTTCATTCAGGAAGATGCCGTACCTCGCCGCCGAAAGTTTCACTCTGTGGGCACGACGTCGCCGATGCGACCACGACACTGCTAAACGGGTACGCCCTGGCCGTGAACCACGAAGAGTTTGGCGCGGTCTTTTTGGCCGCAAGCC
>CAYYPB010000216.1:0-5357 GCA_964473405.1 uncultured Planctomycetaceae bacterium | reverse complement strand
GACACTGGCCCACATCATCCGTGGCGGCGTGTCGCCCGAGAAGACGACGTTCGTGACCCCGCCGGAGTTGACGTTCCAGTTGGGGTTCATCGTCTATCCCGCCGGTAGCGAGATCGCTCGCCATGTCCATCGGCCCATCGAACGACGGATCGTGGGCACGCCGGAGGTGTTGGTGGTCCGTCAAGGTCGATGCGAGGTCGATCTGTACACCGATGACAAGCATCTGGTCTGTACGCGGGAACTCCGCGCCGGCGACATCCTCCTGATCACCAGCGGCGGCCACGGCTTCCGCGTTCTCGAAGATGTCGTCTTCGCCGAGATCAAGCAGGGACCGTACACCGACATCGACGAGAAGGAGCGGTTCTGACGTGATTCCTGTCAACGAACCCGTCATCGGTGAGCGAGAACTCGAGTACGTAACCGAGTGCGTGCGCACGGCATGGGTTTCGTCGGCGGGCCGGTTCATCGAGGCGTTCGAAGGCCGCTGGGCCGACTATTGCGGTCGTAGGCACGGCGTGGCCGTCTCCAACGGCACGGCCGCATTGCAGGCTGCCGTCGCGGCGATCGACCTGGAACCGGGCGATGAAGTCATCATGCCGACGTTCACGATCATCTCTTGCGCGATGGCGGTCGTTCATGCCGGCGGCGTGCCCGTACTCGTGGACGCCGACCCAGACACGTGGACGATGGATGTCACGCAGATCGAGTCCCGAATCACGCCGCGGACGCGCGCGATCATGCCTGTTCACATCTACGGGCACGCGGTGGACATGGACCCCGTTCTCGCGATCGCCGAGCGACATGGCTTGGCTGTCATCGAGGACGCCGCAGAGGCCCACGGCGCCGAGTACCTCTCGGGTCGCGAAGGGGCCGATGCCACATGGCGGCGGTGCGGCGGCTTCGGTGACATGAGCTGCTTCAGCTTCTACGCCAACAAGCTCATCACGACGGGCGAGGGCGGCATGGTCCTGACCGACGACGACGCGCTGGCCGAGCGGCTGCGATCACTGCGAAACCTGTGTTTTCAGTCCAAACAGCGGTTTCTGCACGAGCAGTTGGGCTTCAACTTCAGGATGACGAATCTGCAGGCGGCCCTGGGACTGGCCCAAACCGAGCGGTTCGACGACATCCTCGCTCGCAAGAAACTCGTCGGCCGAGATTACACCGAGCGGCTCGCAGGGATGCCGGGGTTGACGCTTCAGACCGAACGACCCTGGGCACAGAGCAACTTCTGGATGTACGGCGTGCTGCCGTCCACCCACGACACGGGCATGACGGGGCTCGCCTTCGCGCGACGGCTCGAGGCGCGAGGCGTGCAGACGCGACCGTTCTTCCTCGGGATGCACCGCCAGCCGGCACTGTTGGAACGTGGTTGGTTCAAAGGCGAAGCGTACCCCGTCGCCGATCACCTCGCCGAGCAAGGTGTCTATCTTCCGTCGGGCCTGGCCTTGACGGACGAGCAACTGGATACCGTGTGCATGACTGTATGCGAGGAGCTCGTATGAGTGCGTCCTTTGGTGCCGGCTATGCGGGCGCCTACGACACGCTGTATGAGGGCAAGGCCTACGACGAGGAGTGTGACCTTGTCGAGCGCGTCTTCAAGGCATGCGGTGAACGGCCAGTCCGAAGCGTCTTGGATTTCGGCTGCGGAACCGGCAGTCACGCCACCTTGCTCGCCGAGCGGGGATACGAAGTTCAGGGCGTGGATCTTTCCGAGAGCATGGTGGCCTTGGCCCGCCAGAAAGTGTCGAACGCCGCGACCGGACAAGCCCCCTCATTCCAGCAAGGCGACATCCGCTCCTGCGATCTGGGGCGGAAGTTCGACGCCGTAATCATCCTGTTCGCCGTGCTGGGCTATCAGACGACCAACGCCGATGTGCTGGCCACTTTGCGGAATGCCCGACGGCATCTGGAGCCGGGCGGCTTGCTACTGTTCGACGTTTGGTACGGCCCGGCGGTCTTGCTGGAGCGACCTTCGCAGCGGGTCAAGGAGATTCAGACGCCCACCGGCCGCGTTCTTCGCTCCGCGTCGGGCACCTTGGACACCGCTGGGCATCTTTGCGATGTGGAGTATCACCTCAAGTGCCTCGACGCGCCGGACGCTTCAGGCGATGTCCGCGAGACGCACCGGATGCGCTACTTCTTCCCGCAAGAGCTGGCGTTGTTCCTGGATTGCGCGGGCTTCTCGTGCCTTCGCCTCGGTTGCTTCCCAAACATCGATCGCGATCCTGATGATAGCAGTTGGAACGTGATGTGCGTCGCCCGAGGAACCACGCGAGAATGACTTCAACGAGAGAACCACGCCTCAGCATCATCGCCGTGGACGGCTCGTTCCGCGAGCGGTTTCATCTGCTCGATAGCCTGGCCAAGCAGAGCCTCCGCGTCGAAGACTACGAAGTCCTCTGGGTGGAGCACGGCGACAGCATCAAACCCGAACTCGCCGAGCGCGTTCGGCAGCAGCCGGGCTTCCGCGTCATCACGCTGGAACGGCAGGACACATACCATTCTTCACGGTGCTTCAATGCCGGCATTCAGGCGGCGCGTGGAGAGTTGGTCGTCATCCCGGACGCCGATGTCTTCGTCGAAGGCGACTTCCTCGAACGTGTCTGCGAGGAGCACGCGAACGACGAGAAGCTCGTCCTGTACATTCATCGATACGATGAACCGCAAAAAGAGCATCCGTCCGCAATCGACCTCGACCACTTGCGCAAGGTTTGCCTGCTGAAGAACGCCGCGAACTATGGCGGTTGCCTCACGGTCCGAAAGAAGTGGCTTCTGGAGATCAACGGTTACGAACTCCACGACACGTTCGGCGGCGGCTTTCACGCCAACGGCCTGGACGTGTATACTCGGTTGAAGAACCTCGGTTTGCATGTGATGTGGCATCCGACGTTGAAGTTGCTCCATCCTTGGCACCCTGGCACCGCGGTTCGCTCCGCAGCATACGATCGCCAGGCGATCATCATTCGGTCTCGTGAACTCGGACTGGACTCCCTGCCGTTCAACGGAATTGACGCGACGCTCGACCGCCAAATCCCCGCCAAGCTCGCAGGCGAGTTGGGCGCCGTAGGAATGCATGACGGCTCGCTGGCTCGCCGCGTGCTGTCCGCTTTCAAGCGGTTGCTCAAGTGAGGCCGCTCCGTAAGAGGTATGTGTGGCGACATGCGAAACGTCATTATTCTCGGCTCCGGCAGAAGCGGAACCAGCATGGTCGC
The DNA here is from genome assembly GCA_964473405.1 of uncultured Planctomycetaceae bacterium. Taxonomy (GTDB): domain Bacteria; phylum Planctomycetota; class Phycisphaerae; order UBA1845; family UTPLA1; genus CAYYPB01. Next base: position 2,142 of record CAYYPB010000216.1, on the reverse strand, counting down.
GGGCCTGCTTTCCGGGTGCGGCTACTTCATGGGGGATGATCTCTATCCCGCCAGGGAGAGCAATCCCAAGGGGTTCTTCGAGGCGCCCGAGATCAACGGCATCAACGAAGACCTCTTGGCCACCGTCGTTCCAGGCAGGCCGCCGGCCCTGGGCTGGTGTTTTCGTCATCGCCCGCGACGGGGGCAGCGCTGGCTGGCCGATGTGCCGGTTGGCACGAAGTTCTCCCCCAACGCAGAACTGGAGAGCCGCATCAGCGAGCTGGCGACTCGCGAGCCGTATTGCTTCAAGGATCCTCGGTTCAGCTACACGCTGGATGTTTGGCGCCCCTATCTCAAGGACGTTCTTTACCTGTGCGTCTTTCGCGACCCAGCCAGCACCGCCGCCAGCATCCTGAAGGAATGCGCGACCATGCCCTATCTTCGCGATCTGAAGATGGACCGCACGCGCTGCCTGCTCGTCTGGACGCTCGTGTATCGCCACATCCTGGAGACGCACCGAGCCCAGGGAGATTGGATGTTCGTTCATTTCGATCAAGTCGTGACGGGCGAGGCGCTCGACGAGATCGAGAAACGATTGGACGCGAAGGTGGACCGCGGTTTTCCCGATGGCCGCTTGAAACGCTCCACCTCAACCGAGATAGCCTCGCAAGAGGCCCTTGAGATATACGCGCAGCTCTGTCGGCTTGCGCGATACGAGACCGTTCGAGGGCCGGCTCGATGACCCCGCTTTTTTCCGTGGCCCTGTGTACGCACAACCGTGCCGACTTGCTCCAACTGGCTTTGGAGAGCGTGTGCGAGCAGGCCCTCGCCCGCTCGGCCTACGAAGTGCTGATCATCGACAACAACTCGACCGACCACACGCGCCAGGTGGCCAAGGGCTTCGAGTCCGTGGAGAACGTCCGGTACATCTTCGAACCGCAAATGGGTCTGTCCCACGCCCGAAATCGAGCGTGGAAAGAAGCACGCGGCGACTACGTCGCCTACCTCGATGACGATGCCAAGGGCCCGCCGCAGTGGCTCACCGTGGCCAAGGGCATCGTGGAAGCCCAGTCCCCGGCGATGTTCGGCGGCCCCTCCCGCGCTTTCTATGTTTCCAAGAAACCAAAGTGGTTCAAGGACGAGTACGCCCAGCACAGCTTCGGACCGACCGCCAGGGCCTTAGGGGAAAACGAGTTCCTTTTCGGTTTCGACCTTTTCCTCCGCCGCGACGTACTCGAGATGTGCGGTGGGTTCGATCCAGACCTGGGAATGACGGGGTCGAAGATGGCCTACGGCGAGGAGACCGCCATCCAGCACATCCTACGGGAACGGTCTCCCGACGAAGTCATCTACTACGACCCCGATGTTTGGGTCTATCATCTTGCGGCGCCCGACAAGATGGTGCTAGCGAAGCTCGTCCGCCGCCGCCTCGCCGCCGGGAGATACTACGAAAGGACATTCCGGCCCGACGCCTCGGCGCGCACGCCGTGGCTTTCGATCGGTAAGATGTCGGCGTGGCTGGTGATGCAGTTCGGATCGGAGTTGACCTACCGGATGCTCCTGCGACCCCGAGACAAGTATCCGCACGCGCAGAGCTACTTCTACGAAAAGGCCCTGCCCCACCTCAACGGGTTCGGGCGGATGTTCGAGCAGTGTGTGGAGAATCTTCGAAGGAGCAAGTGACGTACGGTTTCATCGATAGCCGCCCTCCGAGCAAGCAGAAGGTATGAGCGTTTCGGTTTACATCACATCGTTCAACCAGAGGGATCTTCTTGGAGAAGCCATCGATAGCGTCCTCGCGCAGACGCTGATGCCCGACCAGATCATCGTCGTCGACGACGCTTCCACCGACGGATCGCAAGACCTCATCGCCGACTACGCACGCCAGCACGCCGGCCTCTTCACGTCGATCTACCACCGCGAGAACACCGGCGTCGCTCAGGCAAGAATCGATGCCCTGTCCGTCGTCACTGGCGAGTTCGTAACGTACGTCGATGGAGACGACCGGTACCTCCCGACGAAGTTGGAGCGAGAACTCTCGGCACTCAAGGAGAACCCCGGCGCGGCCATTGCGTTTTCGAACAACCGCTGGGCCTCGCCCGATGGGGGCACGGAATACCTGTGGATTACCGACACGCCGCCGCCGCAGGGCGAAGTGTTCGC
>CAYYPB010000215.1:0-5370 GCA_964473405.1 uncultured Planctomycetaceae bacterium | reverse complement strand
GTTGTCGACCGGTGTATACCGGAACCCCAGGGTTTGCTGTTGATCCTGCAGCGTGTCGCTGAGCGTCAGGTGCTCGACCTCGTCCGGATCACTCTCGAGGATCAGCTTGATCCGGGCCTCCGGGCGGGGCACGGCGAGAAGCAAGCGCCAAAGAACAAGGCCGGCAAGCGAGCCGGCCGAAAGCCTGGCTCGCGAGGCCCCGGCCGACCGAAGGGGTCGGGCCGCAAGCAGATCGCCGCCAAGCGAGTCGGACGACCGAAGGGTGCCGTTTCGCGTCTGGGTCTGAAGGACATGAGCCTCGAACAGTTGAGCGACGTGATCCAGGCGGCCCGATCGGAAGCCCAGCGCCGAATCGCGGAGTTTCAGGACGCCATCGCCTAACACGGCACCGCTACGTCGCTACGCAGGGAAGCGCTGCGGGCTTTCCCGGCTCGCCGTGATGCGGCCGCACGAGGTAGAGTGGCGCTCACTCGGATGGAGACAGCGCGTCCCGGCGCGCCGAAAAACCCGTGGCGCTTCCGCGGAGAGGCCGCTTGAGGCTCCGGGGCGAGTGCAAATGCGGGGCGGAACCCGCCCTGTTTCGCTCTCGGCAGCGGGGCAACGAACGAACAAAGGGATCCCACAGCCGGCAAGGCGGTGGTGGTCCCTTTTTCATTTCCAGGGCGTCTCGCCACCGAGGCGTCCGCTGTCGGATCCATGCATGCTGGGACTTGGGCGTTGTCTGCGTCGGCCCGCGTCCAGATCGGGGTGTGCCCAGGCGGCTTCCGTACCGTACAATCCCGGCATGTCATTACCCATGGTTGCTATCGTCGGTCGTCCGAACGTCGGGAAGAGTTCGTTGCTGAATCTGCTGACTCGGCGACGGATCAGCATCGTCGACCCCACCGCCGGCGTGACGCGGGATCGCGTGAGTGCGGTGGTCGAGGTGGACGATCAATACTTCGAGATCGTTGACACGGGCGGCTACGGAATCGAAGACCACGACGATCTGACGGATCACGTCGAGGGTCAGATCCGCTATGCCATCGCCGGGGCTTCGTTGATTCTGTTCGTCGTCGATGTGTTGGACGAAGTGACACCGCTGGACGTGGAGGTCGCGAAACTGCTGAGAGCCGTGGCCCCGCGTGTGTTGCTCGTGGCCAACAAGGTGGACACGCCGAGACAGGAACAGCAGTCGGGTGCGCTGGCTTCGTTGGGGTTCGGGGACCCGGTGTGCGTGTCGGCCCTGCACGGTCACAATCGCAGGGAGTTGCTCGCCCGGATCGCGGGCTGGCTCGGGACGATGTTGGCTGACGAAGCGCCGGACCCGACGATGAAGATCGCGCTGGTCGGGCGGCGGAACGTGGGCAAGAGTACATTCATCAACGAGTTGGCCGGCACCGAACGCGTGATTGTCAGCGAGGTGCCTGGAACGACGCGTGATGCCGTGGACGTACGGTTCACGATCGACGGTCGCGAGTTGTTGGCGATCGACACAGCAGGCGTCAAGAAGAAACGCAAACACAAGAACGACATCGAGTTTTACGGCCACACGCGGGCGCTGGCATCTATCCGTCGAGCGGATGTCGTGCTGTTTCTGATCGACTCGACGGTGCCGATCAGCGAGGTGGACAAGAAGATCGCGCAGTACATCGTGAACGAATACAAACCGTGCATCCTCGTGGTCAACAAGTGGGATCTGGCCAAGGGTCAGGCCGGTGCGGAAGACTACGCGGACTATCTGCTGAAGACGCTGCCTCATCTGGGCCACGCGCCGTTGGCGTTCACGACGGCGAGCGAAGGTCGGAACATCCGTTCGACGATCGAGTTGGCTCAGAGCCTGTTCAAGCAGGCTCGGATGCGTGTGACGACGGGGCGTCTGAACAAGGCAGTCGAGGATCTGCTGGCGGCGCATCAGCCCGCCGCGGACAAGCACGGGGCTCAGCCCAAGATCTACTACGCCACCCAGGTGTCCGTATGCCCGCCGACGCTGGTGCTGTTCGTCAACAACCCCGCCCTCGTGCGCGAGGCGTATCGGCGGTTCGTGGAGAAACGCCTGAGAGAGTCTTTACCCTTCGAGGAGTGTCCCGTACGATTGGTGTGGCGGGCTCGCAAGTCGATGGACGGTGCGGGTCGGGCGTCAGCGAGTTGAATGCCGGCGCAGGGGGCGTCCTGCAGCACGACTGACGAGGGGTTGCGGAACAGTGACGATCGATTATCACTGCGAACATTGCGGCAAGGCGATCCAGGCACCGCAGAGTGCCACCGGTCGGAATGGCAAGTGCCCACACTGCCAAGCCGTCAGCTACATTCCGTTGCCCGAGGCGGACGGTGGCGAGTTGTCGCTGGTTCCTTTGGATGATGGCGATGAGCGTCGGCGTCGCCAGGCGTCGGCGGAGGATATCGCGGTCCGAAAGCGACTCCTCGCCGATAAGTCCTCCCCAAGGGATTCCGGGGGGCGTCCCAAGTTTCGCCGGCCGGATGTTCCGGGTGGTTCGTCGTCGCCGTCCGCCAAGGCCGGGTTGTCTCGCAAGCGGCTGACGTCGGTGGTCGTGTCGTTTGTGGAGGCGATGAGCGGGGGGAAGCTGGATGTCGCCAACAAGCTGGCGGCCCAGTTGACCGGCCAAAAGGCTGAGGTCAGCCGCCTGCTGGACGAGCTGATGGGCGAGGATCTGTCGGGCTACGGACTGCCCGCACTGCCAAAGCCGGTCCTGATGGGATTCCTGAAACAATTGCGCGGCAGACTGTAGTTGTAGAGGGCGAGGCGCCTTCGGCCCACTGCTGAGGGGGGCTCACAGGCGGTGTCGCGCGCTATCGGACGGGCCGCACGGCATTCGTGGAAGCGGACGGGGTCCGGTGCTGGCCGGCGATTCGGAGCCTTCCGCAGTTTCCCCGGGCGGGCACGCCCCAGAACATGCCGAAAAGATGCATGGCATTGGGTGCTGACCGGCATAGGATTAGTAGGAGCTTGAGCGGGGTGGTTCTCTGCGCGAGAGACCTCTCCGCCCGAAGCCGGCACGCACGACTCCGAGACATTGCCGCATGAAGAGTCCTTCACAAGACGCTCAGCAGGACGGGTCGCCCGAGGGGCGTGCGGCCGTGGTGTGTCCACACTGCGGTCGCGGCTATCGGATTGCGTCGCGTCTGGTCGGCAGGCGTCTAGTGTGCAAGGAATGTCGTGAGGAATGGCGGGCCTGCGAAGTTTCGGCCGAGTCTCTGCGCGCCGCGCGGAAGCGGCAGCGGGACGACCCGCCGTCGGATTCTCGAACGGCGGGGTTCCAGACCGAGATGCCGCCGCGGGCCGGGTCGAGTTCCGTCGCCATCGACATGAGTTGGGCCAACCAGCAGCTTGGCCGGTATCGCGCCTCATCGCTCCTGGGCCACGGGGGAATGGGCGTCGTGTGGCGGGCACATGACGAGTCGCTTCGTCGCGACGTGGCGCTCAAGATTCTATCTCAGAAACGCGAAGAGGGGGCCAAGGCCGGTCTCAATCTGGACCTGTTCATGCAGGAGGCCCGAGCGGTTGCGAAGCTTCAGCATCCGGCCGTGGTGAGCATTTACGAGGTCGCCGAGGACAAGGGGCACGTCTTCCTCGCGCTCGAGTTGATGGAGGGCGGGACGCTCAAGGAGTTTGTTGATCGCGAGGGGGCGATCGAGCCGCGCCGGCTGTTCGAGTGGATGCTGGGACCGGCCAAGGCGTTGGCCCTGGCGCATCGGCGCGGCGTGGTGCATCGCGACATCAAACCGAGCAACTTGATGTTCGACGACCACGGGCATCTCAAGCTCATGGACTTTGGGCTCGCCGATGTGACGGATGAGGCGGTCAGCGAACGACTTCGCGGCAAAGCCGTCGGCTCGCTCGGCTGGATTGCTCCGGAGACGGCCTTGGGCAAGGGTAGCACAGAACTCAGCGACGCCTACAGCCTCGGGCTCGTGATGCTCTATGCGTTGACGGGCAAACCGTTCATCCACGCCAAGAGCCGCTCGGCCATCATCGCGCTGCATCAGGATCCGCCGCCGGTCACGTTGAAGGATGTCGGCGGGCTGACGGCGATCGGCGAGCGGTTGTTGCGGAAGTGTCTGGCGGTCGATCCGTCCGAACGGTTCGCGTCCACGGAGGATTTGGTGACGGCCCTGCAGGCCTGTGCGGACGAGGATCCCGTTGCGAGACGACAGCAGAAGAAGACGGGCGCATTGATTGCGGTCTCGGCCATGCTGGTCGGGGCGGTGGTCGTTCTGTTCCCCGTTTTGAAATACGTTCTGGACTTGGTGGAGCAGCAGGATCGGTATCGCCAGCCCGCCGGTCCTACCAGGACCTACACGCCTCCGCCGGCGGCACCGGCACCGTCCGTGTCGGCCGAGCTGGCAAGTTCGCGCGTTCCTTGGCCGGAGGTCTACGACGGGGCGCAGTTCAGTTTCATCGGTTCGAAGCGCGGACGTGTGTTCCACCGGCCCGACGGCGATTGTGGTGCTCGGCAGATCTTGGCGTCCAATCTCGTGCAGTTCGGGTCCGTCCGTGAGGCGATTGAGGCCGGTCGAACGCCATGCTCTCAATGTCGTCCCGAGAGCGATCTCGATGCCCAGACGCTACGGCGGCATGACGTTGTCACGGTGCCCGATTCCGGCGCATTCGACTGAATCGGTCTTGTACTATCTTGGCGTGGATGCCGGCTCCTCTGGCATCGCCGGCGAGCGTGCGATGCGTCGAGACGCACCCTTGGTGCTCGTCGAGCTCGCCTCCGCGCTTGCCCTCATGACACAGGCGGTCGTCGTCCGGATCGCCGATCCGGTGCGTGGTCGGATGGTTGTCAGGATTCCGGCCGTGCGAGGGGGCTTGCCTTGGGGTGGCGAGGCCGAGGGGCAGCTCAATCGCGTCCCCTCACGGTCTTGCTCCGCTGCGCTACGCAAGATCGCGCCACACGCGATAGGCTGTGAGAATGCGATTGCCCTGATCGGGGATCGCACGGTTGCGTGTGGCGATTGCCTTCGATGACCGCGTCGTGCTACAATGGCCCTCCGGTTCACCTGTCCCTGTCGTTTCCGATTGCCACTGTGGTCTCGGGCCGATGCGATGCTAACGATGCCAACTTCCCGGCTTTGTCGTACGCTTGCGGGCATCTTGGTGCTGATGTGGGCTGTGTGCGCAGAGGCACAAGGCGGGGGGGCAGGGACGCCTCGATCCTCGGATGTCGGCAGTTCGGCCAGTCGCGGCGGCGGCTCCGGTTCTCCGAACACTGGCGATTCCCACGCGCACGTCGGCCTTCTTCCGGTTGAGGTACGCACGTCCGGCCAGCCGCAAGCCGAGTGTCCTCTGGGCACTTGGGGGCGGTGGTGGTTCCTCGTATCGCTCGTTGTCGTCGGTGTCGGGGGCGGTTCATTTTTCCGATGGTG
>CAYYPB010000214.1:0-5377 GCA_964473405.1 uncultured Planctomycetaceae bacterium | reverse complement strand
GAGGCGGCTAGCCAGTCGCACGGGAAGATGCATTCGCGCTAGATCACGCCGCCGACCGTGCCGCCGCCGGCACCACTGCTGCCGTCGGTCGTTCCGCCGGACCCATCGCTCGCGGGCGCGGTCGCTCCCAGCAGATTGTTCACGATCGTCTGCACGATGCCGAACGGGTTGTAGAAACCCGGAGACCCGCCCAGACCGGCGGGCACGTTCAAGTTGATACTCACGTTCGCCCCGAGGAAGCCCGGGGGGGTGTCGCAGCCCGTGGCCAGGGTCGAAACCAGCAGCAGGCCCAGCAGGGTCCAAGCGATCATATGGCGGCGCGTCCGTTTCATCGTTCATCCTCATCCATGCTTGGGGCGCACCGTCACATCCGTGAGCGCCTTGCGTTTCGCATGAGCGTCTTCGGCTCTCGAACGGGGCCGCGTGAGCAGTTATTGGGCGTGGGGATCAAAAACCGCCTTGACGACGGGATGGCTCGACCGATTGAGCAGTCGGTCGAAGGCGCGGCGATAGTCCGATAGCGCGAACCGAGCGACGGGCAACGCGGACAGATCGAGATGGCCTGCCGCGAGCCAATCGAAGACGACCTCGTAGCTGTGCCGGCGTCGGCCATCGAGCTGCTCGATCTGGCGACCATTGGCACCGACGAGCGTCAGTTCGTCCAGCCAGATCGGCGTCGTATCCACCAGCGAAATGCCGGTCGTGCCGACCGCGACGACGGTGCCGCGGCCGCGCGTCCATTTCACCGCCGAGGTAAAGCCGCGACGGTTGCCCACACACTCGTATGTTAAGTCGTAGCCGCCGAGGAGGATCTGGTTGCCGAACCGTACGTCCCGCCGAACGCCGCCGCTGGCCTCCGCGATCACGCGATATCGCCCCGCCTTGTCCAGCGACCCCGGCATCACGAGCACGTCCGACGCGCCCATCGCCCGGGCGAGGTCGGCCTGAAAGCCGTGCCGCACGACGGCGATGATGCGATTGTCATGGCCGAGCGCTCGGATCCCCGCGATGACGCCCAGCGCGATGATGCCGGAACCGCTGACCAGCACGGTCTCGCCGGGTTTCGGCTGACGACGCAAGACCGCGTGGACGGCCGAGGCAATCGGGTCCACCAGGATGGCCGTCTCGTCGTCGACGGCGTCCGGCACGGCGTGAAGCTGCGTGTGATGGGCGAGGAAGTAGCCGCTCCAACTGCCGCCGGTCAGACGGTTCAGGCCCAGCAGGGCTCGGGCAGGCAGGCGATCATCGCCGGGTTGCTCGCAGAGCGAAGCCCGGCCGGCCGAACACGGTCCGCACGGTGGCTCTGCGCCGCGGCCACCGCAGCCCAAGGCCGGATCGACGCAGACGCGCTGTCCGACCCTCCAGCCGGCTTGCTGCTGATCGCCGGCCACCGGCCCGATCTCGTCGATGGTCGCCACGTTCTCGTGCCCCAGCACGGCGGGAAACTCGGCCAGCCGCTGGAGAATCGTCCCCGGGTGGTTTCGCTGAAAGACCAGCGCCAAATCCGTCCCGCACACGCCGCCCAGGCTCGTCCGCAAGCGCATCCATCCAGGTCCGGGAAGCTCGGGCAGGGGTCGATCAACGAGCCGCAAGCCCCCCAGCCGCCCGTGATAGACTCGCTCCGAAGCAAGAGCGGTCGCCTTGAGGAGAAGCCAGCGCCGGGTCGAGATGTCGTATTCGAGGGCTTTCACGAGACGCGAGAGTATACCGTCTCAAGCGGGAGCAGTTGTCAGTTTTCAGGGGTCAGGGTTCAGTTACAGGAAGAGCCGCGGGCTTCAGCCCGTGCGGCCGTGCGGCACCGAGTGGGGGTCCCTTGCTCGAAGACGCGGCGCAGACGCAAGGCCACGGCTCAACGCCAGCCGGCGATATCCGAATAATGGGGATTCTACGTCCGGCGCAGGCGGCTGGGCCGGGCGTCATCGCCCGTCCTACGAGCGGCGGTGGGTTCGACGCGGACGCGGTCGGCCGGCACGCTGTGTCGTTGGCGAAGTTTGGAGATGATCTGGGACAAGGTTCTCGCCTGCTCGGGCGAGACCTGGAGGCTCTCGTCGGTGCAGGTCAGGAGCACATGGATCGTGCCCGGCGTGTTGCGTTCGCTTTGGCCGGCTTTCCAGGCGTAGCTCTCGAAGAGGCGACCTGAGGCGTCGATCCGATAGTGGAAGAACCCCCGAGTCACGGGCAGAGCCTCCGCTCGGACCGATATCCGCGACCAATCTACGCGAGCCTCACGCGTGGCGCTCAGGGGGATAACCGGCGAGAGCCGAGCCGCCCAGAACAGCACAAACGCCCCGATCGTCATGGCGAGGACCAGGACGATGAGCGTCTTGTAGTGTCGGTGTTGGTTTCGCGTTGCGACGCCCGCCATAGATAGCTGCCCACCCGCCGCCTCTCGTGGCGGCATCGGTTCATCCCACTTCTCGGACCCGACCGCGATGCGCCCGGGCACTAGTTCTCTATCGGCGAAAGACGCCGATTACACCGCAGTCTTTTGCGCCAAAACTTCGACGCCGCCCCGCGCTGCGGACGCGGGACTCTCGGACCTTCCATCACGCCGCATCCTTGGCCAGGAACACGGCACCGAATGTATAATCGGTCGCCCCATCCAACACCCGCTGACGGACGACCGAGTTTGTCGCCAGTGCGTGGGTCTTGGCCGCGGTCTGGGTGAATCGACCGAACCCGAAGCACTGCGGCGTCGCGAGATACCGCTTGCCGCCATCGTGGAAACGACCCGAGCCGCGAAGCCGAAGGCCGGACGGCGCGACGAACTGTCGCTGAACGTCCGCCGGCGTATCGATCCGGCCAAACGACTGGGGGTTCGCATAATCGAAGGTGTACGAAGCGGTCCCGCCGGGCTTCAGCACACGCCGGACCTGCTCGTTGCATTGCACGCGGCCCGAGACGGGCAGATGCTCGAAGACGCACACGCTGAAAACGTGGTCGAAATGCTCGTCGGGATAGTCCAGGTGCGTCATGTCCATTTGCCGGGCACTCAGCCGCCAGCCCATCCGCTGGGCCGACGCATCGGCCCGTTGGCAGAGGGCCTCGTCCAGGTCGATCGTGTGGACCTCGTGGCCGCGACTCGCGAGATAGCAGGAGAACAGCGAGCCAGCCCCCCCCATATCCAGGACGCGGGCACCCCGCCGGATGGGCGTTCGCGCCACGAGCCAGGCGATCTCCCAGAGGAGAAACCACGGAACGCGAAGCTCGTCGGGGTTGTCCGGCCAGGGCTCGTAATCGGGGCCGCGGTTGACGTGTTCCCAGGCGCTGGGCCACGCATCGACGTGACCGTACCAGGAGGAGTAATCCGCAGACTTGGCCTGCATTCGGCGCATGAGGCCGAACAGCTCGGTCAAGACGCGTCGACACTCGGGCAGATGCAGGTCGCGACGGTCCATCGTCTTGTTGAGGGCTTGCCCATCCATGGGACCGCCATTATACGCCGAATCGTGACCATTCAAGCGCAAAGCGAGAATGTTTCCACACGGTCATCGAGTCAGTGCGACTTCGCTTGCACGACCGCGCGCGACTCGCTTAGCATGTCGGACCGCCGCAACGGAAGCGGCATGCGTGCCACGGGTGGATAACCTTTGCAACTGCAAGTTCATCAAGAACGACCCCGCGAGCTAAGGTGGTTCCACGCCAGCAGCATGCTGTTCGGCGACTGGGGCACGAGCCGACTCTATGTCCTCGGGCTCGCCCTGTTCTACAGCGGCGGAGCGTCGCTCTACCACGTCCTGGCCATGTGCCTGCTCATGACGGCCGTGGCCTGGGCCTACACCATCGTCTGCCGCTGCTTTCAGGATGGAGGCGGGGTCTATTCGGCCGCTCGGGCCGTCAATCAACGCGTTGCCGTCGTCGGGGCGATGCTGCTCTTTGCCAGCTACGTCATCACGGCCGCCATCTCGGCCGTCGCGGCGTTTCGCTATCTGGGCTTTGGCGTCGACGCAGCCCCCAAGCTGGCCATGCTCTCGATCGTCCTGATCGGGGCGGTCAACTTCATCGGCCCCAAGAGCGCCGGGCGATTCGCCACCATCATCGCGGCGGCCACGCTGGTCGTGACGCTCGTGCTGGCGGCCCTGTGCATGCCCCACCTCGCGGCGGGATGGGAGAGTATCAGCTTCACATCCCGAGGGATCGGCAAGGAGTGGGTCAGCTTCGTCCAGATCATCCTGGCCCTATCTGGCGTCGAGGCCATCGCCAACATGACTGGCGTGATGGTCAAGCCCGTAGGCTCGACGAGCAAGAAGGCGATTTGGCCCGTGCTGGGCGAGGTGGTGCTGTTCAACCTCCTGTTCGCCGTGGCGATGTTGGCCATCCAGGGGCTGCCGCTGGCCGAGCCGCTGGCCGACAAGGTCGGTGAGCTCACCTCGCAAGAGGCGGCCTATCGCGACACGATCCTCAATGTGCTGTCGCTGGAGTTCGGTGCGGCCTGGTTCGCCAAGATCGCCTCGTTCGTCTTCGCCATGCTGCTGCTGTCGGCGGTCAACACGGCCATCGCCGGCATGATCTCCGTCCAGTTTGTCATGGCCCAGGACGACGAGATGCCGCCGGCCTTCCTGCGGCTCAACGCCTTCGGCGTGCCCTGGATCGCCCTGGTGACGGCCTGTGCGGTCTGCTGTGGAGTTCTGGTGGTCGCGGGCGAAGTGGACAAGCTGGGGCATCTCTACGCAATCGGCGTTGTCGGGGCTATCGCCGTCAATCTGGTCTCGACCTACTTCAACAAACAGGTGGAGGTCAGCCGACTCGAGAGGCTCGGCCTGATCCTGCTGGCGGTCTTTCTCATCGTCGTGGAACTGACGATCGTGGCGACGCAATGGGCGGCCGACCTGTTCGTGATCGTCGTACTCGTCGGCGGCTACCTGATGCGACTGGGCATGCGCAAGGCCCCGGAGATCAAGGCGCATCTGCCCGATGTGGCCGAGAGCATCGGGAAGCTCTTCGAGCCGCCGCCCCTGCCCGAAGACGCGGGCGACTCGCTGTCGATGGCTGGCGTCAAGCCGTTCGACCCAGCCGTCGGCAAGATCCTCGTGGCCACGCGGCACAACCCCGAGTTGCTCGAGTTTGCGGCTGCCGAGGCGGCGGCGAGGAACTCGAATCTCATCGTACTCTATGTGCGGGACTTGCAGCTCGCCTATGGCCCGCCTTCGGCCGACCGCTACCGGCCGCAGGACGACCCCGAGGCGGCCAAGGTCTTCTCGCTGGCGACCAAGCTCGCCAAGGAGAAGAAGATCCCTTACATGCCGATTTACTGCGTGGCGGCTTCGGCGTCTGAGATGATCCTCGACTTCGCTGGCACGTATGCCGCCGACTACGTCATCACGGGCGTGACCCGCCGCGGCGCGTTGTTCCGAGCCCTTCGCGGCGACGTCATCGC
>CAYYPB010000213.1:0-5400 GCA_964473405.1 uncultured Planctomycetaceae bacterium | reverse complement strand
AAGAACGCTCGGCGCACATCGTGCTCGTGCAGGAGCGCGCGGAGCGAGTGCCAGCAGAACACGCACTCGACGGCGATGCCCAGGCGTCTGCGGTAGGGCTTGAGCAGCCGGAGAAGAGGTTCGGGCTCGCTGGGGATCTTTCTGTGGTCGCGGGTGCTACTCGGGGGTCGCGTCGCGACCCCAAAATGGGTACGCGACGTCGGCGTATCGGAGATGACCCGGGCGGTTGGCTAACAGCCCTCGAGCGTCTCTTCCAGCACGATCGGTCGGGTGAATCCTTCGCGGGGCCCCAGCTGCGGCTCGGTCCTGCCGCCGTGGTCTTGGGGCGGGGCGAGCGCTGTCTCGTGTGTGTGCTTGCGGCGCGCGCCGGCGGCCGCCGAGGGGCGGCCCCCCCCTCGTTTTTGTGGGCCGCCAACCGCGGGCCGCCCACGCCGATGCGGAGCGGCTTGCCGTTGCGCTCGCGCTGGATCGTATGGAACACGAACTCTCTCGCCGCCCTCGCACCGGGAACGGCCAACGCGCGATGCACGAGATTGGCCGGGACACGGGAGACCTCCGCGAAGGGTCCGCGCGTGTTCCGCTGGACGATCCAGAGATCGGCGTCGACCGCGTCAATCAGAAGCGTGGCGTCTTCCATGATGCCGCGATAGATGCCGCCCATGCCCATGACGACCATCAGCAGCATGCCGACGCCCACGGTCGTCAGGCCGAACCGCCCCAGATTGTGTCGAATGTCTTTGACGGCCAGGTTCATGGCGTCCGTTCAACCCGCCGTCCATCGGTCAGTGGGGTCTTCGGATCCGAGGCAATCAGAACCGTGTCGCCCGGCCGCAGACCGGCGGTCACTTCGACGGAATCTCGGCTTCGTAGGCCGATTTCAATGGCGCGCCACGAGGCGCGGCCTTGCCCATCCACGAACACACCCAGCGTCTTGTCGCGTTCGACGAGGTACGCGGCAGGCAAGACGACCAGGTCTTCCTTGCGTGCCGTCTCGATGAACACCTCTGCTCGCTGCCCCACGGCCCAGATCGCCGGAAGTTCCAAAACTCTGACATCGACAACAAACTCCCGCGTTTCGCGATCGGTCTCCCGACCCAGCCGTGAAACCCGGCCGGGATACACGAGGTCCGGCTGCGAGCGGAAAACGACCCGCGCAGGCTGATCAGCCCGCAGTCCCGCCATCACCGTTTCGTCCACCCATGCGCTGATCCACAGCTCGTCGGTCGAAACCAACGTCAGCATCGAGCCGCCGGGCACGACGACGTCGCCGGGATCGCGTTGCCGCCGAACGATCAAACCCACGAACGAGGCGGTGATCTCCGTGTCCGCCAAACGAGCCTCGTGGTAGGCCAGTGTTTTCTGCTCCGCGATGAGCTCTCTCTGCCCTTCGACGATCGCCGCGTCGGCACGGGCCAGCTCGGCTCGGGCAATACTCAGGGCCTCGGTGGCCTTCTCGATCTCGACACTCGCCGCAGTCTTCGTCTCGTAGAGTTCCCGCGTCCGCGTGTAGTCGAAATCGGCCTGGTGAACGACGGCAACCGCACGCTCCTTGTCGGCCTTGATCCGGTCGAGCGCGGCCTCGGCCACCGCGACGCCGGCGGCGGCGATTTCCACCTGCTGGCGCAGTTCGGCGTCGTCAAGCGTCGCCAACAACTGGCCGGCCTTCACGCGATCACCTTGGTCGACGAGGACCCGCGCGATCCGGCCGGATATTTTGGGACTGATGGACGCCTTGACCCGCGCCTCCAACGTGCCCGTCCCCATAACCTCAACCACGATGGGGCCCCTGGCCACCTCATGGGAGAGAACTGAAACGGGCCGGAATCGGAGCCACCAGACGATCGCGAGTACGGCCAGCACGGGCAGCGCGAGCCGGGCAACGCGCCAAGCACGCGCGGCGGTGACTCCCGGCAGACGGCCGCGGTCGGAGACGTTTCGCGCTGCGGCAGAATCCGGTTCGGAGTCGGTCGATTGTGGCGAAGTGGGGGGCACCGGGCTAGAAGTCATGAGGATGCACCGTTCGTTCGACCGGAACCACGAGAACGATGGTCCGTTCGGTCGGCCAGAGGCTTACGATCACGATGCCAAATCGTAGGCCAGACCCAAGGCGGAGGAAAGGACGACGCGGTGAGCAGGCACTGATTCGGTTTGGATCGGTGCGGACCGGCCGCAGATTCTCAGCACGACCCGTGCGTCAGTCTGAGGAAGATCGCTCGGGCGGAGTGATCGGACCGGCAGTCGGAGCCGGCACGGTGAAGGAGCCCACCGACGGACTCCACCGCTGCCCGGAAGAAACGCGTGCTTCCAAGAGTCCATGCGGAGGCGAAGCTGATCTAGACCTCGAGCATATCCGGCTTGGCGATGCGGTCGAAGCTACGTGCCGTCTCCCATCGCGGTGTCGTGCCGCTGCTAGACGCACATTTTCGGTGATCTGAGAGCACATCCAGCGGATCAAATGCATCGGCGTCCGTGCTGCGATGTTGGATAAAGCGGATGCCGATCCGAGTGACGCCGCGGCTCGGCGTGCGCGCGTTCATGACGATGCCCGTCTCGCTGCGCTGTTCCGGCTCGTCGCCGTCCTCGTTGTTCGTCGTGAGCTCGAAACGCACGTCGATGTGCTCACCCACGCCCGGCGCGTCGTAGGCCGTGGTCATCAACGCGGCCCCACTCGTGGAGAGGTCCAGCAGATGAGCGGCGGTTTCCTCGCTGCCCCCCTCCCGCCGCAGTGAGATCGGCAGAAAGGACTGTGTTCGTGGGTCACGTCGTCGTTCGATGCCGCTTGTACTCATCCGCATTCCTCGCCGTTTGCCAAGTGTCCCGACTGCGTGGACCTCGCAGCGATCCGGATTGCGTTCTCGGTCCACAGGACTCATCGGGCCGGCGCGGAGGTGTGTTTAGTTATCGAAGCCTTCGGCCGACGACCGGCCGTCGTCGTTCCGCCAATCGGCGCTGTGAATCCGATAATCCGGGCCATACCGCTCAGCGCTCTTGATAATGAGGCCGATCGGTGGGTTAATGGCCCGCTTTGCCGCTCGCCCAGTCACGACAGACCCCGAGGATGCCACGATGCGTTGGTCCAAGTTCTTGATCCCGACTGCCAAGGAAACCCCCAAGGACGCGACCGCGCCCTCTCACAAGCTGATGTTGCGCGGGGGGCTCGTTAGGCAGCTCGCCGCGGGCATCTACTCTTACATGCCGTTGGGCTACCGCTCGCTGCGCAAGGTCGAGGCCATCGTCCGCGAGGAGATCGACCGCGCCGGCGGCATCGAGTTGCACATGCCCGTCCTGCACCCCATCGATATCTGGGAACAAACCGGCCGAGTGGCGGCGATGGGTGACGTCCTGTTGCGGCTCGCCGGGCCCGAGGGCGACTGGCGATCCCAGACGGTCCTGGGTCCGACGCACGAAGAGGTCATCACCGACATCGCCCGAGCGCACCTCAACAGCTACAAGCAACTGCCGGTCACGCTCTATCAGATCCAGATTAAGTTCCGCGGCGAAGCCCGGCCGAAGTCCGGCGTTCTTCGCACGCGCGAGTTCTTGATGAAGGACGCCTACAGCTTTCACGACTCCGTCGAGAGCCTCGACGAGACGTACGACTTGCTGTTCAACGCCTACTGCCGCATTTTCGCTCGTTGCGGGCTCCCTTATGTCGCGGTCGAGGCCGAGAGCGGCGCGATCGGCGGTGATGCGTCGCACGAATTCATGGTTCTCACCGATGCCGGCGAGGATCTCGTCGCCATCAGTGACAACGGTGACTATGCGGCCAACACCGAGCGAGCCACGTGCGCGGCCGCGGCCCAGCAGACGGACGACATGCAACCGGTCGAAGAAGTGCATACGCCCGACCAGCGGACGATCGACGAGGTGACTGCGTTCCTGAAGACCTCGCCCCAGCAGATGATCAAGACGTTGATCTACACGGCCAGTCGCGCGGACGACGCCAAGCGGGCCGCTGATGACGCACCGCTGCCCGTGGTCGTACTCGTTCGCGGCGATCACGAGGTCAACGAAAACAAGCTGGACCGCGTCGCGGGCGTGCCGCTGGAGTTGGCCGAGGATAACACGATCATCGGCTTGACCGGCGCGAAAGTCGGCTTCGCCGGCCCCCAGGCCCTGGGGCGCTCCGGCAAGCCCTATCGCCTCATCGTCGACCAGGCGGTCGCGATGATGCGAAACGGTGCCACGGGAGCCGGCAAGACGGACTATCACGCCGTCAACGTGAATCCCGGTCGCGACTTTCCGCTGGAAGGCGAGGGCATCCAGGTCGCCGACGTTCGCACGGTCGTCGACGGCGACCTGTCACCCAAGGGGAGCAACTCGCCCATTCACCTGAAGAAGGCCATCGAGGTCGGCCATGTCTTCAAGCTTGGCACCAAGTACAGCGACGCGATGAAGGCCACTTATCTCGACAAGAACGGCAAGGCCCACCCCTTGATCATGGGCTGCTACGGCATCGGCCTGAACCGCATCCTGGCCTCGACGATCGAAACGCATCACGACGACGGCGGCATCAACTGGCCGATGTCCATTGCGCCATTCCACGTGCTCGTACTCGGGCTCGACCCGAAGGACAGTGCCGTCATGGAGACCGCCGGCAAGCTGCACGACGATTTGGAGAGCGCGGGCATCGAGGTCTTGTTCGACGACCGCGACGAGCGAGCCGGTTTCAAGTTCAAGGACGCCGACTTGATCGGCATCCCCTTGCGCATCACGGTCGGTCGCAGAGGCCTCAAGGATGGCATCGTGGAAGTCAAGGCCCGAGACGAAGAGGACATCCGCAAGCTCGGCCCCGAGGCGGCGATGACGGCGGCCATCGAGTACGTCAACGCGGCGCGGAAACACTTGGAGTCGTGAGAGCAAGAGCGGTGGGTGCCCCGCCCCGCCCAGGAGTGGAGGACGGGCTCGTCCAAGACAGCGTAAGAGGTCAGCCGTCTGCAATGCCTGGAGAGTCTTGCCCGTGGATTGAGAACGGCCCGGCCGCGCCTTTCGCCTTGCGGCTACTCACCACGGCCTGGCCTTCTTATTCGCCGCCGGGGTTCTCCCCAGCCGCAGGACGTGCGGGATAGTCCCTGAACGGCACGGCCGCCACGACGCTGCACGCATCGCCGCGATTCTGGCCGAAGGTCTTTCGTCAACTCGACGATCCATCCCTTCACAAGGGGCTTCGGAGGCGACGCGGAACCCGATATTGTTGTTCTCGTTGTTCGGGTTGTTGTTGTTCCGGTTGGAGGACGCGAGGTTGTTGTCGTTGTTGTTGTTGTTGTACGACCCGCCGCACCACCTGATGATCAAACAGGGGCAACCCGCCCTCGGGCACGATCACGCGGCTACCGTCTTCATGACTGGCGAGAATGCCCGCCAGCAGATCAAGCAACCGCCGGTCGCCGATCACCCGCC
>CAYYPB010000212.1:0-5426 GCA_964473405.1 uncultured Planctomycetaceae bacterium | reverse complement strand
ACCTCGTGCGCGTCGTCGCGCTGCGCCGATGGGGCGATGGCCGTGGATCGCGGCGGTGAGGTCTCCTGCGGCGCAGGGCCAGAGGCGGTCGGATACTACTATCAGGCCTGCACCGAGTCCCTGCTCGTCAAGGGCCAGGAGGACCAGCCGCTGGCGGAAGTTTCTGGCATGCGCGTTCGCGACGAGAACGGACGAGAGACGACGACCGTCTTGGCGGGGCAGTGCGTGCGTTTCGAATACGAAGTGGCGTTCGGTCTCGACGTTGCGCGGCCTTCGTACGGCCTGTCGGTGATGCGCATGGCGGACCACCTGATTCTGTACGAGACGAGCAGCACTCGGCTGGGCGTCGAATCCCCGCCCGTGCGAGAGGGTGATCGTCAGTCCGTCAGCTACAAGTTCCAGATGAACTTCCCGCCCGGGGACTATGCGATCGGTCTCCATCTGCGAGACCGCGACTCCGCGCAGTATGTGATCGAGGATCCTTACGCGATCCGAGTAGGCGTCGTCGGAACGCCCGTCAGCGGAGGCGTGGTGCATCTGGAGCCGCGTCTCGAAGTCGAGCAAACGACACATCTGACGGTTGCGGCGGCCAGCGCGTAGGCTCGCCGGTGTTTCTGCCCCACAACGCATCCGAGCAGAGGTTCCGCATCGCGGCTGGCCCCCGCGGAATCAGATGTACCCCAAATCCCGCATCCGCTGTTTGATGAGCTCGTCCTCCGCGTTCGTATACTCCGCCGCCTGCTCGTCGGGGATGTAGCCTTTCGCTTTCAATGCCGCCACGATCTTCGCCACGCCGGTTTCGGCGGACTCGACGTCCGTGTTGCAGAGCACCTCGGGCTGGAACGGTTCCTCGTACGGGGCGTTGATGCCGGCGACGTGGCTGAGCTCGCCGCGTTCGGCCCGTTCGAAGAGCGTCTTGTCATCGCGTTGCATGAGAATCGACATGGGGCATCGGCAGTGAACCTCGACGAACCGGCCGACATCCTCGCGGATGCGGTCGCGTACATCGCGGTAGGGTGAGACGGCCGCGACGAGGGCGGCGATGCCGTTGCGATTGAGCATCTTGCATTCGTAGGCGATCCGCATCATGGCCTGGTCGATCTCTTCGCGGGAGAAGCCGAGCGACCGGTTGAGCGCCTGTCGGATGCGCCCGGAATCCAGCACCTCGCCGTGCAGGCCCCGGGCGACAAGTTCGTCGCGCAGCATGCCGGCCAGCGTGCTCTTGCCGGAGCCCGACAGGCCGGTGAACCAGACTGTGAATCCCTCAGTTTGCATGTCGCTTCCTCGCGGCATCGGGGCCGCTCGTCACAGGGTCGGCGAGAGGCCGATCGCGGGCCAGTACAGGAGCATCCAGGCGATGACGACGCCGATGGCCAGCAGGGTGAACGGAATGCCATACTTCGGCACGTCGCGCAGGGGGTAATGGCCCGATGCAAAGCAGATCGCCAAAGACGGCGAGCTAATGGGCAAGGGGAAGGCGAGTCCTGATGCGATGGCCACGGCGTAGGTCATGGCCAAGGGGTGTACCGCGGGCTGGGCCACGTCGCACAGCGCGTAGCCGACCGGCAGCAGCACCGCGACGGCGGCGGTGTTGCTGATCGCACAGCTCATGACGAGCGTGAGAACGGCCATGAGAACCAGCAAGAACATCGGGTGGAGTTCCTGATCCGGTAGAACCTGCTGCGCGACCCACAGCATCGCGTGGGTGTCCTTGAGGGCGGCCCCGAGGGCGATGGCGCCGCCGTACATGACAACGACACCCCAGTTCATGTACTCCTGCGTCTCCTGCCAGGTGACGATCCGAAAGACCGCGAGCCCGACAGCGGCGATGACCGCGATCACCGCCACATCGAGGCGCGTGCCGAGCGATATCCAGCAAGCGATCGTGACGAGCATCAGGAGAGCCAGCCTGCGTTCTCGGCGCGACATGCGGCCGAGGGCCTTGACACGAACATTGAGCATCCGCGTGGCGCGCGTAATGTCGTTGACTTCCGACGGGAAGACCCACAGCAGCGCGGCCATCGCCAAGGCCGTCATCACCACGACCAGCGGCATCGACACACCCATCCATTGCAGGAAGCTGATCGGATAGGCGGCTCCACCATCGGCATCGCGGTAGGTGTCGCGGAGCAGTTCGATGGCAAGCGGGGCTCGGGCTCCGCCGAGGAGTGTTCCACAGCTTCCGATGACCGTGCCCCAGGCCAGACCGAAGAGGAGCTTCCTGGCATAGCCGCTCTCGCCTCTCGGAAGCTCGAGGCTGTCGGCGATTTCGAGAATGATGGGGAACATCATCGCGGCGACCGCGTAGGCCGGCATCCACAAGGCGAGGAAGGTCGACGATCCCGTGACGCCGACGACGAGCAGCCCGGGCCGTTTGTCGAATCGCTGAAGCATCAGCAGGGTCAGCCGCTTGGACAGGCCCGTGCGGATCATCGCCGCCGAGAGCAGGAAGACGCTGATGATGAAGAACACCGCGCTGTTGCCGAAGTACGCGAACGCCTGCTTCGCGTCGACGACGCCCAACAAGGGAAGCAGGGCTACGGCCAAGAGCCCGGTCGATGCGAGCGGGATCAGGTTCGTCAGCCATAGGCCCATGCAGAGTACGAAGATCGCCAGGGCATTCTGGGCGACGGGGGCCGCCAGGTAATCTGGCCCGAACTCGGGGTGGCCCTCAAGCGTATGGTAAGGAAGGCCGCTGGGGCCGTGGACCGGCAGCACCCAGGTGGGTCCGACGATCAGCACGGCGAACAGCACCAGGG
The DNA here is from genome assembly GCA_964473405.1 of uncultured Planctomycetaceae bacterium. Classification (GTDB taxonomy): domain Bacteria; phylum Planctomycetota; class Phycisphaerae; order UBA1845; family UTPLA1; genus CAYYPB01. Next base: position 2,667 of record CAYYPB010000212.1, on the reverse strand, counting down.
CCAGCGCCATGATGGCATAGCGGACCCAATGGAGCAGCGGTATTTTCCCGGTGGGGCTCGGCATCGCGGGCGGATTGTCACCTTCTGATGACCTGAACGCAACCGAGGGTCCGTCGCCGGTCCGGTTGCCCCAACTTGTCCGCAAGTCGTCTTTCGGGCAACCCGAATGTTCGATATAACGCCGCCTTGGAGATGAGAGGCCCCGTTCGGCCGTGAGGCGACCGGCAGGCCGGTGTTTCCACACGCGTAGGAGCCAACAAGCGATGAGCCACAGCGCCCCACACGACCACGCCGTCGAATCCGCAAGCAACTGGCGGGAGCGGCGCGGCCTGACCGCCAAGATGCCCCAGCGCGTGGACGAATACTTCGGGTGCGATGTCTTCAGCCAACGCACCATGCGGCAGCGACTGCCGAAGGACATCTACAAGCGTCTTCTGCGCACAATCGAACGAGGTCAGTCGCTGGACCTCGACGTGGCCGATGTCGTCGCCGCCGCGATGAAAGACTGGGCCATCGAAAACGGCGCCACGCACTACACGCATTGGTTCCAGCCGTTGACCGGATCGACGGCCGAGAAGCACGACTCGCTCGTCGTCCCCGACGGGCAGGGCGGCATGATCTATGCGCTGTCCGGCTCGGATTTGTGTCAGGGTGAGCCGGACGCCTCGAGCTTCCCGTCGGGCGGGCTCCGCGCGACGTTCGAGGCCCGAGGATACACGGCCTGGGACGCGACGAGCCCTGCTTTTCTCATGCGCGGCGAGAACAACGTCACGCTCTGCATCCCCACGGCGTTCGTCTCTTGGAAGAGTGAGTCGCTCGACCAGAAGACGCCGCTGCTGCGCTCGATGCAGTCGCTGTCGGCCCAGGCGCTGCGCATTCTCAAACTGTTCGGCACCGATGCGGGCGTTCATCGCGTCTGTACATCCGTCGGCGCGGAGCAGGAGTTCTTCCTCATAGACGAGAACCTATTCTACGCCAGACCCGATCTGGTCACTTGTGACCGTACGCTGTTTGGTGCCAAGCCGCCCAAGGGCCAGCAGCTCGAGGATCACTATTTCGGCTCGATCCCGCCTCGCGTCCTGGCGTGCATGGCCGAGATCGAGGAGGAGCTGTTCCGCGTGGGAGTCCCGGTCAAGACCCGCCACAACGAGGTCGCCCCGGGGCAGTACGAGATCGCGCCGCAGTTCGAAACCTCGAACATCGCCTGCGATCATCAGATGCTCATGATGGAGACCATCAAACGCGTCGCCGCACGCTACGGGCTTCGGGCCATCCTGCACGAAAAGCCGTTCGCCGGGCTCAACGGCTCCGGCAAGCACAACAATTGGTCCATGATGACCGATACGGGCGTCAATTTGCTGGACCCCCAGGACGAGACGCACACGAACATGCAGTTTCTCGTCTTTCTCTGTGCCGTCATCCGGGGCATCGATCTTCACGCGGACTTGTTGCGTGCGTCGATCGCCTCGCCGGGCAACGATCATCGGCTCGGTGCCAACGAGGCCCCGCCCGCGATCATCTCCATTTTCCTTGGAGACATGCTCATGGACATCGTCGAGCAGTTGGAGAAGGGTACGCCCAAGCGGACCATCAAGGGCGGTGCCATCGATCTCGGTGCGCTGAGCCTGCCGCAGTTGCCCAGGGACTCCGGGGACCGCAACCGCACGTCGCCGTTCGCTTTCACTGGCAATCGCTTCGAGTTCCGCGCCGTGGGCTCCTCGGCGACCTCCGCCTGGCCCAACACGGTCATGAACACGATCGTCACCGAATCGATCGATTGGATCGCGACCCAATTGGAGAACGTCGCCGGTTCGGCTCCGACGCCCGCCAAGCTGCAATCCGCCGTCAAGTCCATCCTCAAGACGGTGATCAAGCAGCACAAGCGGGTCATCTTCAACGGCGACGGCTACACCGACGACTGGCAGGTCGAGGCCGAGCGCCGCGGGCTGCCCAACCTCAAGCACTCCGTTGAGGCCTACCCTGTCTTGGCCAGTTCGGCCACGGCGAGCCTCTTCAACAAGTACAAGGTGCTCAACCGGGCCGAGGTGAAGAGCCGTGCCAATATCTTCATCTCTCGGTATGCCGACCAACTCCTGATCGAGTCGGAGCAGATGGTGCTGATGGCCCGGAGGATGATTCTGCCCGCCGGCATGAGGCAGCAGGAGCTATTGGCCAATGCCGTGTGCGCCGCGCGGCTTGCCGAGGTTGACGCCTGCGAGCAGCGGGAGCTATTGGAGGCGTTCGTCGCGCTGATCGGGCGTTTCATCGAGAGGACCGAATCGCTGGCTTCCGCCGTGGCAGACGCGGAGGAGGATCACCTCAAGCTGGCCAAGCATCTGCGTGGCAAGGTGCTGCCGTTGATGGACGCCGTCCGCGAGCTTGGCGACGAGTTGGAAACGCGCATCGCGACCGATCTGTGGCCGCTGCCGTCCTATCGCGAGATGCTGTTCATCAAGTAGAGACTCCAGAGCACCAGCCAAAGAGCCGCGGGCACGCCTGATCAGAGCCGCGACCGTCAGGGAGCGAATAGCACCGGCGGCGGTCGTCTTGTGCGGCGGTCGACGAGCCGTGGGCTTCAGCCCGCGCGGCCGTGTTCTTGGGAGCGGTTTCGCGATTCGACGCTTTGCAGCCATCTGTGATCCGGTCTATAGCATTTTATACTTGGTA
>CAYYPB010000211.1:0-5437 GCA_964473405.1 uncultured Planctomycetaceae bacterium | reverse complement strand
GCAAGTCCTATTCCGTCTATGATCCCCTCGCGCACGAGGACAGCCGCGGGGACAGGCGCGAAGCCGCGTTCGACAATCATGTCCATCGCCAGCCGCAGCACGGCCTGATGCAGCAGACAGCCCGCTCCGCGCAGGAGATAGTTACGGGCCCCGGCCAGCTTGACGCCGCGCTCGATGTCGAGGATGCCCAGGGCGGTTCCCAACGCGACGTGATCTTTCGGCTCGAAGTCGAAAACGCGCGGCTCACCTACGCGGCGGACTTCGACGTTCCCCGACTCGTCGCGGCCGACGGGCGTCTTCTCGCTCGGCACCTGGGGCACGGTCAGCATCAACGCTTTGAACGCCTCGGCGTTCGATTGCGTCTCGTTCTCGAGCGTCGATCTGGCATCCTTGAGCGCGGCCGACTCGGCCTGAAGCTTCTCGCCCTCGACCTTCAGGTCTTCGGCTGTACGGCCCGAGGCCAACGCCGACTGGTGCCACTTGCTCTTGGGGTTCTTGTAGTGGCCGACCTGAATGCTGATCTCCTTGATCTGGCCTCGAAGGCCGTCGAGCTCGGTCTGAATCTCGCGGCGACGCCGGTCGACGGCCAACAGGCGGTCGAGGTCGCAGGTGACGCCTTTGGTCTGGCAGGCGTGGCGGATCGCGTCGGGGTTCTCGCGGATGGTTTTGATGTCCAGCATGGATGTCTTGTCCGATCCGTTGCAGCGGTTGACGTTCGTGAGCAGGGAGACCGACGCCCCGCACGGGGGCCGGGCGCTTCATTCTGCCCCGATGATACGGGATTCTCGACCGAAACAAAGCGGCGGGGTCGTTTCTGACGAGTATACAGTGTGGACGCGGTGACTTCGGATCCCGCCCTCAGCCCCCAGCTTTGCCGGGGGGGGCACGGGGCGACTCGGGTCGAGCCGTCGCCGAACGGGAGTTTGTCGCATGACGAAGCACGCATCTCGCCGGCCGCTGCCGTGGAAAGCCCGCTACCCCGCCGTCGGGCTAGCCGTCATCGCCCTGGCCGGCACCACATGCCCCAGCACGACGGGCACCGGCGGCGTGCCGGGCTCGCGCTTTCCTCGGACCGTCGCCTGGACCCCACGGCTGATCGACAACACCGCCAACACACGGCCTGCCGTCGTCGAGACCCGAGACTTCGATGGAGACAACCGCCTGGACATCCTCGTCGGCTACCGTGCCTCGGGAACGGTTCTGCCGAGTGTGTCCATCTTCTTCCAGAACACCACGAGCGTTGGCTTCACGGCGATCCAGATCGCCTCGACCGCAGACCTGGCAGGCATCACCGCGCTCGCCGTGGCCGACATGGACGGCGATACGCACGCCGACATCCTCGCCGCCTGCGACGGCCGGATCGTGTACTTGCACAGCCCTGTCGATCCACGGCAGGCCGCCGGCTGGAACGCTTCGGTCCTCGATCAATCGACCGGCACCAGCATCGGGCAATGGAACGACCTCGACATCGGAAACATCGACGGGCTCAACGGCCTGGACATCGTCGCCTGCGGTGCGGCCAATGATCGGCTGTCCTGGTTCAGAAGCCCGGCGACCGCCTCGGCGACCGGAGCCGGTTGGCTCCGCATCGACATCGATGGCACGGCCCGATCCGGTGCCGCCGGGTTGGGCTTGCAGGATGTGGACGGCGACGGGCGTCTCGACGTTTGCTCGACGGCGCCTGGCGAGACGCAGAACCGCGTCGTGTGGTATGAGAATCCGACCGATCCGCGGCTTCTGGCCTGGACGCGCTTTCCCATCGGCAACCTGGAAGGCGTCACGCGGATGGAGGTATCCGACATCGACTCCGACGGCCGGCGCGATATCGTGGCCATGAGCCCGACGACGCGACAGGTCGTGTGGTACCGGCATCCCGCGAGTCTGACTAACGCGTGGGCCGGCTTCGTCATCACGGCCTACACGAGTGCTACGCCCGTAGATTTCCAGGTGGGAGACATCGCCGGCAACAATCTACCGGACCTCGTCGTGTCGACCGAAGGCCCGATCTCGTTGCGATGGTTCACGCCACTGGTCGACCAGACGGACCTGTGGTTGGAGAACAACCTGGCGGATCCGGTCGATTCGTTCGGCGGGCGTATCGCCATCGGTGACGTGAACGCGGACCTGTTTAATGATGTGATCGTGCCGCATCTGGGAGCGGCCACGACGGCGGATCATGTCACTTGGTATGAGAACCCGGAGCGGTAACGAAACTCCAGCCCACGACCCCGCTTGTAGCAGCGGATTGTCGCGGCGAAGCATCCTCGTGGCACCGGCGTCTCGCCGGTGGAACCACAGGCGGGACGCCTTGCCACAGACCCAATGAGCCCGCAAGAACCGCCGTGACCTCTACGTTAGTCGCGAATATCTGCATCGATCGAAAACAGCCACCATCGTCGCTTGGGGTTCTCCCCGCGTTTGACTTGGCGAACGGCGTAGAGCGTCATCGTCTCGTCGGTGTCGACGCGAACTCGGAAGTAGTGCTTGCGATAATAGCGTTCGCCGCCGGCGCGATGGTTCTCCGGTTCGCTCATCTTCCACTGTTCGAGTACGTCTCGGATGACGTATCGCCGATCGCGCCAGGTGAACGCCGTCGGTAGCCCGGCGAGCCCCCTGGCCATCGCCTGGCTATCCGCGGACCCCGGCTCAGGCGTGATGGGCTCTGATATGAACTCTCCTGCGGGCTCCAATCGTGGGTTCTCCTCCGGCGGGCACAGGGAAACTCGGTCACGTCAGCCATTGTAACGCTTTGACACGGAACGACTTGCGGTCGCCGCCGGAATTGTGGCACGCTCCCGATCATCAAACCTTCCACTGCGGGCCTTGCGTTGCTACAATAACTGGTTGTGCGTTGCTACAATAACTGGTTGGGTGTCTGTTCTGGCCCCCTGAGAATGGGGATGTGGGATGGGGCGTGCGCGTGACAGTCGGTTGTGGGCCGCTTGTCGGTCGGTCGGTGCCTTCACCTTGATCGAGGTGTTGGTCGTCCTGGCGATTAGCGCCCTGCTTATCAGCATCCTTCTGCCAGCCCTCAGTTCCGCCAAGCAAACCGCTCACGTCACCAAGTGCCTGGCCAATCTGCGAGAGATCGCGTCCACCGCCAACATGTACATGACCGACGAGGGCTACCCCGCGCAGCCGTGGCACATGGGCGACGATCCCTCGCTCGGACCCGACGACGAACTCAGCGAGTACGTCTACGGCGGGGTCATGGTCGCAGAGACACATCCGGTATTCGGCTCGAAAATAGACGTTCGCAGAATACTCACCCACCTGCGACCGTTCAACAAGTACATCGCTCCGGGCTTCTGCCAGGGCCCGATCGCCACTTATATTTGCCCCTCAGACCAATCGGTCGTGACGCCTTCGCCCGAGACCCCCTGCTCGCCTCCGCTGGTCAGAGAAAACCGCTCATCCTGGTCCTCAAACGGCAACAGCTACGCCATCAACTGGAATTGGCTGGAGTCCGAGCCTTGGAGCTCCAAGCGTGCGATCTCGCAGGACGTTTCCACGATCTTTGCCGCCGGTAGCGAGATGCTCAATCTCAAGGTCGGCGGAGCGGCCTCGGAGTTCATCTTGTTCATGGAGAACCCCATGAACGCCTACCTCCAGGAAGCCCGCCCCAGTGATGGCTCGCTGGGCGAGAGTTGTCTGCCCGATCTCGCAACGGGCTGGCACAAGAAGATCTCGAAGTACTCGGCGGCGTACCTCGATGGCCATGCCGCCTATCGCTTCTACGATACCCGCTATACGAGCGGCCCCGGCTACGACATCTGGCCCGAGCCCAACACACGCCGCGGATTCTGACGCCCCACCACACCTGACATCTGCCGCGCCGAACTCGAACGGGGCTGGCGAGCTTCCTATCGGACCCTCCACCGAACCCGCCAGAGACCAGCAACTGCTCGTCATTGTCGGCCCTGTGGTGCCTTGGCAGGCGAGAAACCCCGTGTTTCCCGGCCCCACACCCCACGCCCTTGAATTCGCCGCGCGGACCGCGGAGAATAGAGCAGAACGTGTGAGGGGAACGGTCGCGAGCCCTGCAGTTTCCTCGAGCCCCCAACGGGGCCGCCGGGAGGTGGGTGCGCCTCCGGCCGATCTACAGCGGAGACGGAAGATGAAGCCACGAATAGCCATCCTTTCAATTGCAGCCCTGCTGGCCGCCTGGGTCGCCATGCCCATCGTCGCCGCCGATGCCGCCGGCAAGCCCCCCGTGGCGCCGCTCGTCAAGAAGCAGTCCGAGACCCAGGGCACGGCCGAGAAGCCGGCACCAAGCCCCGTCGCCGCGAGCAAGACCGCGCAAACCGAGGTCGCTGACATTGGCGAGGCCGCTCCCGCCAAACCGCAGAGCCCCAAGACTCTGCTGGCGGCGGATTCCCAGGCCCGGCCTGGGCCCAGAAGCATTGCCTCTTCTCACGCTTCGCGCCTCGTGCGAGACCCCTCCGTCAATCGCCGCAAGGCTGCCGCTGTGTCACTCAAGCGGAGTTCGATGCTAACGCGCGTCGGTCGCTTCGCGTCTCTCCGGGGTGGCATCGAGAAACCCGCCAAACTGACCCGCGGTTCGATGACAACAGTCATGGCACGTCGCAAGGCCGATGCGGTAGCAGCGGCCAAGCCCCTGGCTCCAACTGCCAACGCGGCCCAAGGTACGAGCCCTCAGCCTACTGCTGAGACGCCTACCCAGATCCCGGCACAGGCCAAGCGCCCTGCCCCCGCCGGCGTTCGACAAGACGTAACCGCGGCACGCACGGTCGTCACACCGCTTCGCCAGCACCCGCAGCAGACCACGCGACAGACCCGCGTGATCGAACCCGCCCCGCCGCTGGACGACTGGGAGAAGTACGTCGCCAAGACCTCCGCGATGTACCAGTTCACCAACGCTCAGGATGACAAGGCAAAGTCCATCCTCACCGACCTCAAGCATCGGGCCCGCCAGTATCAACTCACACGCGCCCCGGCGTTTGAGGAGGCAGAGCGGCTTGCGGACGCAAAGGCCAAGTCAGACCGCCTCAAGAAACTCAACGGCCCCGTCGACCGACTGTTTGACGAATTGAAGCAACGCCTGGACAACCTGCCGACGATCCCGCAGAAGCTCCATGCTCAGCGACAGTCCGTTCACGAAAAGTAGCGTTCGGCCCGCCCCATCCACCAGCCCTTCGCTTATCAGCCTGCGGCAAGGCTGTGGCACCGGCGTCTCGCCGGTGGTTTTCAGGTCCAGAATCGGTGTTGTTGACGCGTTATTCTCAGTTCTACCACGGGCTGCTATGATCCCGGACGCGGGGGTTCGCGTTTCGGGCAGGTTGCGCCCATCCTGAAGGCCGGCGTCAACGCAATAGACAGCGGCCCGAACGAGATACTCTAGTGCATCGCCACAGTTGCTTCTGCGGGTTCATCGCGCGATGAGTGTTGTGGCACAGGCGTCCCGCCTGTGGTTCCA
>CAYYPB010000210.1:0-5443 GCA_964473405.1 uncultured Planctomycetaceae bacterium | reverse complement strand
ATGATTGTCGAACGCGGCTTCGAGCCGGTCACCGTGCCGGTCCTCGTGCGAGACGAGATGATGTACGGAACGGGCTACTACCCCGGCGGCGAGGAGCAGGCCTATCGTTGCGAACGCGACGGCAAGTCGCTCGTCGGCACGGCCGAGGTTTCGCTCACGGCGATGTACGGCGACGAGATTCTCGCCGCCGACGCGTTGCCGATGAAGTTCGCGGCCGTTTCGACCTGCTTCCGGCGCGAGGCCGGTGCCGCCGGCAAAGACACGCACGGCATCTATCGCATCCATTTCTTCGACAAGGTCGAACAGGTTGTCCTCTGTCGCGCCGACGAAGCGGAGAGTGAAAGGATACACCACGAGATCATCGCCAACGCTGAGGCCTTGCTGCAAGCACTTGAATTGCCGTACCGAATCATGCAGGTCTGCACGGGCGACATGGGGCTGGGCAAGGTCGAGATGTATGACATCGAGACGTGGATGCCCTCGCGCAAGAGCTACGGCGAAACGCACAGCGCCTCGCGTTTCGGCTCGTTCCAGGCCCGACGGCTCAACCTCCGCTACCGCGACGAGAACAAGAAGAACGTCTTCTGTCACACGCTGAACAACACCGTGATCGCCAGCCCCCGCATCTTGGTGCCGCTGCTCGAACTGAACCAAAACGCCGACGGATCAGTGACCGTTCCGAAGGCACTGCGGCCGTACATGGGCGGGTTGGAGCGGATCACTGCATCCTGACGATTCGCCTCGACTCACACGCATCGATCAGAGCCGCGACCGTAAGGGAGCGACCGCATGGGCGAGAAGCCCGCAGCTCTTGGTGGGGGCTGGCCTGACGTTGTGGGCTACTTGCCGCCTAGCAGTTCGCGGATGAGTTCCGCTCGGGCGATGCTGCGTTGTTCGCCGGTGAGGCGAGCGTGCTGGGCTTTTTGCAGGTGGGCCGGCTGCGTGGCCAGGAACAACTCGTTGACCGTGTCCAGGTCCACGTTTTTGATCCGTCCCAGGTTGATGCCCATGCGCAGGTGCGACAGGTGGAGCATCGTCTCGTCACTGCTGATCGTCCGGGCGTTCTGGAGGATGCCGTAGGAACGCCAGACCTGGTCGTCGAGCGCCAGCGGGCGTTCGTTGACGAGGCACTGCCTGGCGACGTGTTCATATTCGACGATCTTCGGGATCACGAGGTTCTTGAAGTCGTCGATGATGTCTTCTTCCGTCCGACCGAGCGTTGCCTGGTTGCTGACCTGGAAGAAATCGCCCGTCGCCTCGGTGCCTTCGCCGAAGAGGCCGCGAACGGCGAGGTGCATGTCCTTGGCGGCTCGGAAGACGCGCTCGATCTCGCCGGTCAGCTTGAGGGCCGGCAGATGCAGCATGACCGAGACCCGGATGCCGGTCCCGACGTTTGTGGGGCAGGCCGTCAGATAGCCGTATCGCGGATGGAACGCGTATTCGACACCGGCCTCGACGAGATCGTCGATGCGGTTGATCTCGGTCCAGATATCGTCTAGTTGCAGCCCGCTGCGCAAGACTTGGATCCGAAGATGGTCTTCCTCGTTGACCATGATGGAGGACGCGCTGTCGGCCCCGAGCGACACGCCTCTGGCACCCTTGAGATCGACGAGCTGCCGGCTGATCAGATGGCGTTCGACGAGAAACTTCAGGTCGATGTCCTCGACCTGATCGATGTCAAGGTAGGACCAACGGCCTCGCGACTTGGAGCAAACCTGGTTGCGGATGCGATCGACGAGTTCGCCGCGTTGGGCATCGGTTGCCTTGTTGAGAAACGGATAGCCCTTCACGTTGCGCGCGAGACGGATGCGCGAGCTGATCACGATGTCGGACATCGGACCGCCGCCGCTGAGCCAACGGCCGGGTTGTTGCGCGATTTCGTCGATCGTCATGGCGTTTCCAGGGAACTGATGTCGTCTCGAAGCTGAGCGGCTTCCTCGAACCGTTCGTCATCGACGGCCCGCGTGAGCTTCCGCCGCAATCGCAGCAGATCGTTCTCGACTCGCCGCGAGGTGTCCTGGCCGCTCGGCATCTTGCCGATGTGATGGCTCGCCCCCTGATGGGCTCGCTCGATCAACGGCACCAGGGCCTTCTCGAAGGCGTTGTAGTCGTGAGGGCACCCGAGCAGCCCGGAGCTTCTGAACTCGACGAACGTGATCCCGCAATCCGGGCAAGCAAGATCGGCGATCTGCTTCGCGCCGGCTTTGCCCCCTTCGACGAATGCGCTCAGCAGATGGCTCACCTTGGCCGTCGGCTGAGGCTTCGGCGTGACGTTCTCCGTCTGGGCGCACGCTTCGCACAGGTGCCGTTCGCGCTTCTCGCCGTCACGGGCGATCTCCGTTAGATGTACCGTGGCGGGCTGCTGCTTACAGGATTGACACGCGAAGTTCATCGGATGTTGCACCTTCTCCATGCTGGGGCAAGTCCGAGAAGCCCCGATCTTACCATACTCTATCGTCAACGCAGGCCAAAGGCATCATGTTCGATCGGTTTGGATTCACCACCGTATAGGGCCCAGTGTATGGTCACACCTGTTCTTGCGGGTTCGCCAGGCCGCCCCAAACCGCGACCGTGAGGGAGTGGCCGATCGCCAGGCCACCCCAAACCGAACCGCGACCGTGAGGGAGTGGCCGATCCGGGCGGCCGTCGGCCGCTTCCTGACGGGCGGGGTTCGGATAGCCCGCGTGAACCGCGTAACCCGCAACATTACGCGTGACGCTGCACTAGTTGCCTGGGAACGCGCCGTAGCGGCCGCCCCCCGTGGCGGACGCCACGGGGTGGCGCTGGGCAGGGCTACCGTGGGCCAGAAAGATAGGCCGCCGCACAGTCGGGCGTTTCATATACTCGGACCTTCGTAATCGCAATAGGCTCCGTCAGGCCCGGCGCGAGGGCATCGTGGAAGAACTTGGCCAGACGCTCCGTCGTGGGGCAGCCGTTGGCGAAGGCGGGATGCTCGTTCAGGCAGGAATGGCTCAATGCGTCGGTGATGGCCGCCAATCGGTGCTTGAGGTCCGTGAAATCCATCAACATGCCGTGATCCCCCAGCTGCCGGCCTTCGACGAACACGTCCACTCGCCAGTTGTGTTCGTGCAAGGGCTCCATCTCGCCGTCGAGAAGGCGAATCTGATGAGAGGCGAAGAAATCCGCCCGTACTCGCAGCTCGTAGCCCGCCATCGCTGTCGCCTCCCGTGGAGTCCCCGTTCGTGGAATCGCCGTGCGTCGGGCCAAGAGCATACGCTCGCGGCGGCCCGAGCGAAACGGACCGTGGCACGACCGTCGCGCCGGTGTAAGATTCGACACGCCCGAAGCCCCCGGCTCTGCCGGGGGGCGGGATCGTGACCGCCCGATCCGTTGGACCCCCGGCAGAGCCGGGGGCTTCGGGGACGAATGGATGCCAAGCTACTACCCACGCCTGAATGACGTCCGCGGCCTCGTCGGTCGGGGCAAGACGGTGCCGGTGTTCCGCCGGCTGCTCGCCGACCGCCTGACGCCCGTGGGGGCGTTCGCGCGGCTGTCGGCCGGGGCGGATCACGCCTTTCTACTCGAGAGCGTCGTCGGCGGTGAGCACATCGCGCGATACAGCTTCGTGGCCGCCGCGCCCTCGGCGCTCTTCACGGTCAAGGGCGACCGTGCCCGCATCGTGAGGGCCGACGGTTCGCAGCGGCAGCTCGAAGGCGTCACCGATCCGCTGACCGAGCTTCGGGCGATCCTGGAGGATTACGAGTCGGCCCCGCACGACGCGATCCAGCAGGGCCTCACGCCGCTACCGCGTTTCACCGGGGGCGCCGTCGGCTACGCTGCTTACGACGCGGTCCGCTACTACGAACGGTTGGCCGACGGCCTGATCGACGATCGAGACCTGGACGACCTGGCCTTCGGCATCTACGACGCGATGGTCATTTTCGACCACGTCAACAAGACGATTCTGGCCGTCGCGCATGCCCGGCTGGACGGCGATGACATCGAGGCATCCTACGCCGAGGCGTGCGAGTGGATCGACGCGCTCGTGGCCACGCTCAACCAGCCGGCCCCCGGCATGGTCACGGACTTCGACCTCATCACGCCGCCGCCGACACCCGCTTACGAGCGCAACGTCACGCAAGCGGAGTTCGAGCAGGCCGTTCGCAAGTCGATCGAATACATCCTGTCGGGCGACATCTTCCAAGTGGTCCTGAGCCAGCGGCTGCGCGTTCGTTTCGCAGCGGACCCGTTCGACATCTACCGCGCGCTACGCGTGGTCAACCCTTCGCCGTTCATGTTCTTCGTCAAGAGCCCCCAGAGCATCCTCGTCGGCGCGAGCCCGGAGATACTCTGCCGTGTGGAAGACGGCGTCGTGACCAACCGACCGTTGGCCGGCACGCGGCATCGCGGCGCGACTGAAGAGGAAGACCAACGACTGGAGAAGGAACTCCTGGCGGATCCCAAGGATCGCGCGGAACACATCATGCTCGTCGATCTCGGGCGCAATGATGTCGGCCGCGTTGCCGCGCCCGGCAGTGTGAAGTTGAACGAGACAATGGACGTCGAGCGGTACAGTCACGTCATGCACATCAGCAGCAACGTGACCGGCACGCTGGCCGAGGGACTTTCGGCGATGGACGCGCTGCGAGCGGCTTTGCCGGTCGGCACGGTCAGTGGCGCGCCGAAGGTCCGCGCGATGCAGATCATCGACGAGCTCGAGTCGGTTCGTCGCGGTCCGTACGGCGGGGCGGTGGGCTATATGGACTTCGCCGGCAACATGGACACCTGCATCGCGCTGCGGACGATGGTCGTCACGCCGGACCAGACTCCAGGGCATTGGCTGATCGACATTCAAGCGGGCGCCGGCATCGTGGCCGACAGTCAGCCCGACGCCGAGTACACCGAGACACTCAACAAGGCCAAGGCCCTGCTCGCCGCGATCGCTATTGCTGCGGGAGCCGAGCCGTAGGGATCGCGCGACAACAACATGACCGATTGTGTTCGACGGTGTCCCCCCGCTGGCTTGCCGTTTGGCGGATCGACGATTCACGTTATTCTTGCGCGGTTGCCTAGCGTTGCGTTGCCGCTTATCAGTTGAGCGGTAGCGCGCCCCGGCGTGGAGATGCCCGTGAATCTGTGGACGGCCTTGCTGGATGTTCTGATCTTGCTCCTGGCGGCGATGCTGCTCGGTGCCATGTGCGAGCGGTTCAAGCAGAGCGCGATCCTCGGCTACTTGCTCGCCGGCACGCTCCTGGGCCCCAACGCGCTCGATCTGATGCCCAGCCACAAGGCCGTCACCACGATCGCCGAGCTTGGTGTTGCCCTGCTCTTGTTCACGATCGGGCTCGAGTTCTCCTGGCGTCGGCTGCGTGCCAGCGGTGCTATCGCACTGGGCGGCGGGGCCGTTCAAGTGCTGGCAACCGGCGCGGGGGCGGCGGGCAGCTGTCTGTCGCTGGGGCTCGGGGGGCGGGCGGTGCTGGGC
>CAYYPB010000209.1:0-5458 GCA_964473405.1 uncultured Planctomycetaceae bacterium | reverse complement strand
GCGCTCAGGCGGACGTCGCACCAGCTCGGCCACGTCGTCTCGCCAGATGACGCAGCTTTGGCTGCACGCGGCCTGCGAACGCTCAAATTGCGGCTCCACCAATCCACCGCCCAAGGCTGCCACTCAAGCGAGGCAGGACAGCCCCAGCCCCAGCCCCGCCTAGTCACCCACAGATAACGAGCGAGTGCGGCAATCCGCCGCCGCCTCAAAACAAAAACGGGGCCGCGCCGTCTCCCACGGCGCGGCCCGCCATGCTGCCATAAGCAGCAACCCGCTGGGCAATGTCCACCGGCCTGCGTGGCACCTCTCTCATCGCAACGCCTGCTGACGGGCCTCGCCCAGCGAACTCCCGCCGCCCCCGCCGCACCGAGTAACGATGCTGAGGACGATTGGAGGACTATCCACGCCCTGTGCCATGGGCGTTGGCAACACCCGCCACGGCCGGCATTGAGCGTCATAAAATCCTTGCAATTCAAGAGTTAGGGGCATGCAGAATCGAGCAAGCCCGGAGGGGGCGTTCGGGCGAACACCCGATATTGGGGGATTGTACCCTGCCCGGGAATGGGGAACTGCGTGTGCCACCCCGGTTAGGGTCGCGGCGCGCTCGATGAAGCCCGGCGTGCAACGGCCGTCTTGCCTGACCGGGACGGTCTTGCCGACATGACGCTGGCTCGACCCACCCATTAGACTTCGCCAGTGCCTGCCTCAACGCACGACGCTGACGCGAGCTGCCGGGGCGGGTAGAATGGTCGACCCATGAGCGACGTCTCGCAAGACGCCGACGTACCTATGTGACGAGAACGCCCCTGTGCCTACCACCGCAGACCTCAGACGACGATTCCGCCCCTTCTTCGCGTGTGCCGCGGTGGTTCTGTTCGCCGCCAATTGCCGAGCCCAATCGGCCGCACACGTTCAGGATCGAGGTGCCCCACCGCCCGCGGCGACGGCCCCCTCCCTGTCGGACGCCGAGCCGAGGGGGCCATCCACATCGCAACCCGTCACCCAACCGACGCCCCCGCCCACCTCTCACCCTGCCGCGACGACACGACCTGCCGCACTGCCGGCCGCGGCAACATCGGGCAATCCACTGATCGACGCGATGCTGGACCGGCTCGAAGCGAAGGGCAAGGCAGTCAAAGGACTGAGCGCCACGCTGAGCTACGCCTACGTGACCGTCTTTCCTGTCACGGACCGGATCACCAAGGAGGGCACGCTGCTGTTTGCTCGAGGGGAACCGAACGACAGGTTCCGCGTCCACTTCACGAAGAAGATCGCCGCGGGCACGGTGGATCGTAGCGAGGAGCTTTATGTCTTCGACGGTCAATGGCTAATCATTCGCAACGACAAGGCCAAGACTGTCACGAAGCAGCAGATCGCTCGCGAAGGCGAGCGTACCGATCCGTTCGCCATCGGCAAGGGGCCGTTCCCGTTGCCGTTCGGTCAGCGGCGCGATGTGATGCTCAAGCACTTCAGGATCTCGCTCAAGCCGTTCCGGTTGGGCGACCCGCTGCAATCCCTGCACCTGCATTGCATACCCCGCCCGAAGACGGGGCTGGCGAAGAAATACAACCGCGTCGAGATGTATGTGGACAAGCGACTCGATCTGCCGATCAGAATCGTGTGTGAACGCGTGGCCGATGGCAACCGGATAGAAGTCGACTTCGAGGACGTCGACCTTGGCCGCGCGCCCGCCGGCTCCCGCTTCGACATCGGCGAGATCCCGACCGACTTCACCGAGACGATCGAGCCGTTGGGCGACAAGCCGAAGCCTGAGACGTCGAAACCATGACCGATAAGAAACCCCAACCCCACTTTGGACTCATCATGCTCACTGCCCTGGGATTCCTCGGCGGCTGCCCAGACATTCCCGCCAACTCGACCGAGAAGAACGACCTAGCGTCCATGGCCAATGCGACGATCAATGTCGTCGGACGAACAACCTACACGGCCTACGTCGCCGACAGCAGCCGGGACGATGGCAAGGCCACACTGCTCGGCCTGATGAACATCACCGAGAGCGAGCTGCCCGAAGATCGCGGGATGATCTTCATTTTTCCCGATGACCAACATCGCAGCTTCTGGATGCGGAACACGATCATCCCGTTGGACATCGCCTACATCCGCTCCGACGGAACCATCGTCTCGACCTACACGATGACGCCCCTGCGCGAGGTAGTCTACTCCTCGATCGAGCCAGCCAGATTCGCTTTGGAGGTCCGGGCGGGCCAATTCGCTCGATGGGGCATCGCCCCCGGAGACCGGGTGGTGATCCCGGCCGAACTCACCTCCGACTGATCGGGCCGAACTCCTCCAATCCGTCGCGGGCCCTGGCTCCGCCGGGGGAGATCGTCCGCGCCGCCCCTGGGCAGAGCCGGGGACCGAGCGGGTGGAATCCCGCGAAACGCCTTGGAGGACGCAACGCAAGAGCGAACCACCCCCAGATCGATCCGCCCCACCGCACCTCAACCGAGCCCCGCAACGACCCGACAATGATGACGGGCGAGCGTTGCCCTGCTGAGTCGCCGGCGCCGATAATCCGCCCCCGGCGAGCGTCATCACGATAACAGGGTCGAGCGAACGCTCCGATTCCTCGACCGCCAAGCGGGCCCAGAGGTCCACAGAATCCGAGGCGATCCGCATGAAAACGAACATCGCGGCCCACAACCTCAGCGGCACCAAGACGCCCGGGACTGAGAAGCCCCGTGCGTCGCAACGTACCTGCGTCGGCATCCTCGGCGGCGAATCGTCGGGCTTCCACGCGATCGCGCGACTCTCCGCCTCCCCCGAGTTCCAATGCGATCATCTCGACTTTGCGCCAGACAACGACTTCGGCCAACTCCAGGGCTACGATGTGATTGTCCTCGTCGATCATTCTTCCTCTTCGGCGGCGGTCCGTAACACACCGTCCGCTCGACAGCAGGCACAATTGGCGTTGCTTCGCAAGCGGCGTCTCGGCGCGCTGGTTCTCACGGACCGGACCTGGATGTTCGCCGGCTTCGACGCCGGCGTCGTGTGCCTGCGTCCGGACGCACCATTCGAACGCGTACGCGGCGTACTCGCAGCCCTGTCCCACATGCGACCGTTGATCCGCCAGGTGGACAAACAGCTCGCGGCCATGCAACGCCTGGGCAAGAGTCTCCAGAAACGCTTCGCCGATACCGACCGCGAACTACAGTTGGCGTCGAAGCTCCAGAAGGACTTCCTCCCGCGCGAGCTGCCGCAGGCCGGGCCGTTCCGATTCCACGCGATGTTCCGCCCCTGCTCGTGGGTCAGCGGGGACATCTTCGATGTCTTCCGGCTGGACGAGAAACACTGGGGCTTCTATCTAGCCGATGCCGTGGGACACGGCGTGGCGGCCGGTTTGCTGACGATGTACATCAAGCACGCCATCCGTCCCAAGCGCGTATTGCGCGACGGCTACGAACTCGTCCCCCCCTCCAAAGTGCTGGGCCATCTCAACGACTTGCTGGCGGCACAGGGGCTCGCGGACTCCCAGTTCATCACGGGGTTCTACGGCCTGCTCAATATCGAGACGCGCGTCTTGAAATATGCCGTGGCGGGCCACCCGCCGGCGCTGCTGATCGATGCGAAGGGGAAGATCCGCGAACTGCACGGCGACGGCTGCCTGATGGGCATCAACGCGGGCGAGGTCTTCAGCGACGAGTCCATCCTGCTAGAACCGGACCAACGGGTCATCGTCTACAGCGACGGGCTAGAGAACATGCTGATCGCCCATCGACCGCCGATGCCGCGGATGCCGATCTTCGAGCCGGGCATGCCCGAAATCCTGCGCCGCCCGGCCACGCAACTCATCGCCGAGCTGCGCGAACGCCTCGACACGACACCGGGGAGTCTCGCGCAAGCCGATGACGTGACCGTCCTGTTCTTCGACGTCTTCTCAGATACGTGAGAGTTCTGACCCACGAGTGAATCGCAGTAATTGCGGTTCGTGGGATGGGTGATCGCTCGTCAGCTCACTCAACAGCTCAGGCCGATGGGCCGTCCACCATGATGACCGTCGAACCAGGCTTGAACATCGCAGCTTGCTCGACCCACTGGCTGAACATCAGCGCCAACCGCTCCATCGGCAGCCCGACGATGTTGGTGAAACTGCCGACCGTCTTCTCGACGAACGCATCGCCATGATCCTGAATGCCGTAGGCCCCGGCCTTGCCGCGCCACTGATCGGTCTCGAGATAGGCCTCGATCTTCTCCGGCGAAAGCGAACGCACCTGGATCGTACTCACGTCGTGCGTCAGCATGCGCCGGCCGAGCGACGGCTGCAGCAGCGCGAGCCCTGTGATGACGTTGTGTACCGTGCCGGAGAGCAACGTCAGAATGCGCCGGGCGTCCTCGCGATCCGATGGCTTGCCGATGATCTCCTCGCCGAGAACGGCAATCGTATCGGCGCCCAGGATTGTCTTTGTGGGGTACTCGCTCGCCACACTGCACGCCTTGAAGAAGGCGAGGGACTCGACATGCGACGTCGGCGTGACGTGCGCGTGCAGCGGATCAGGCTCATCCAAAGGGGGCGAAGCCACTTCGAATGCGTAGTTCGCCTTGCGCAGCAACTCCTGCCGACGAGGGCTCGTCGAGGCCAATAGCAGAGTCTCCGGCTGAATCGGCTGCGACATCGAAGGATCCCGTTGCGGGGCGGCGATAGGAAAGCACATGCCGCCGTAGCGGTGCTGCTTGTGAGACCCGCAGTGTACACGGTCTCGCCTCCGTTCGCAATTCGCGAACCCGAAGAATCAAGCCGTTAGCCAGGGCAAGCGCATGCTCGTTTTCATCGGTGTGCTCCTCATCCCCTGTGGGTGTGGGCACTGGATCTTCCCTCTGCCCTCGGCTCTGCCGGGAGACTTCGCAGGCGGGTCCATTCACCGCGCGGCCCACCCGCAAGGCCGGCGGCTGGGGGATGAGCCAATCGACGGTCTCAGCCTCGGGCTGAATCGGTCGAGTAGAAAGCCTCCCGGCCGCATGTCGAAGCTGCCTCACGCAGGTCGAGGCTCCGGTAGATCGCCTCGAGTCGATCGACGACGCGCACGTAGCGGTGCTGATCTGCCCAGTCACGCAGCGCGTCTTGATCAAACCGAACTTCGCCGCCGAAGAATCGGCGCAGCGCCTCGGCGAGATCGTCCTGCCCCGGGGACGCGGCGAAGAAGCCGCTGATGCCCTCGCGGACCGCATCCTCGATTCCACCGGTCCGCACGGCCAAGCACGGCGTTCCCGCCGCGTTCGCCTCGAGATAGACGATGCCGAACCCTTCGACGTCGTCCGAACACTCGTAGGGCGCCAAGACAAACAGATCGGCACTGCGGTAGAACGCCGAGAGCCGTTCGTCGCTGACCGCACCGTGCAGGCTCACAAGGTCACTCAAGCCGAGCAGGGCTGACAAGCCGCGCAATTCGTCGATCATGTCGCCATCGCCGCAGATATCGTACCGAAAGTCGAATTCGTC
>CAYYPB010000208.1:0-5474 GCA_964473405.1 uncultured Planctomycetaceae bacterium | reverse complement strand
GCGGGCTGAAGCCCGCGGCTCGTCCCTTAAAAAAAGCCCGCCGCAACGAGCGGCAGGCTTGAAATCACGTTAACTGGATCAGCCGATCGCCACTACGGGCGGGCCCCTGGGCCGCTGAAGGCCGGTCGCGTCGACGACGCCTTCGGCTGTAGAGCAAAGCCGGGCCCCGCTCCCCGCCGCGACATCACCTTTCACAACACCTGCAATGTCGCGCGAGAGGTCATCAAGAGTGCGGGATCGAAACATCACAAGGGCCCACGATTCTGACGCGACCAAGGCACGGTCGCCGTTCTCGATCGAGGCATTTCGGTGGTACACCTCGGCATCCCTAACGTCGGCAGCGGCCACGTCCTCGTCCTCGACTTCACTGCCGGCGGACTCGATCGGTGGCGGTGGCAACGGACGCCACGCCATGTAGGCGAACGCCGCGCCCGCCAAGACCGCAAGGCCCGCTCGGCCCAATCCCTGCAGAATGGAGATTCGAGGACTGTCGATGTTCCGTGTCACCATGGCTCTACCTCCTCGCCGTCGTGGCGAAGTTCATCCGAAGCTCGCAGAAGATCGACGCGCGTAAGGGAAGACCCGCAACGGTTTTTGCAAATTTCTGTCTTTTTTTGCTTGAGTTTCGCGATCGACGGAAACGCTACTGCCAAGGCCGGGATTATTCAGACGCCGCTATCAGCCCAGCCAAGAGGGTCAACCGCGTTTTCAGCTACGCGATGCGTGCGTGACCGAGGGCAACGCGATAAGCCGAGCGATGAACGCCCTGTGCTCGCGGTGCGTCGTGCAGTAGCGGATCGAGACCTCGTCGTGTTGAGCCTGGCCCTCGACGTACTCAACGGGTTCGTCGTGCTGGTGTTCGTCCAGAATCGCTTGGATGCGGAAACGGGCCTTCCCATCCGCCGGGTCGAACTTCAGGCGAAGCGTCTCGAATCGACAAACGCCGCCGATGACGCGGTCCATCCACTGCGAAGCGGTGAGCGTCAAGGCGATCAGGAACGTGAAGAAGATACCGGCTGCAATGTGGCCGCTGCCCAGGACGACGCCCACCGCCGCCGTGGCCCAAATGCCGGCTCCGGTCGTCACACCGATGAGCAGCCCGCGTTCTCGAATGATAGCACCCGCACCTAGGAAGCCGATGCCGGTGACGCCCGGGGCCGCGATTCTGCCGCGGTCGGCGAGGACCCCTACGCCCGCCATGAGGATGGATGCCTGCGTGAATATGGCGGAACCGAGGCAAATGAGGATCAGCGTTCGCATCCCGGCAGGCTTCTGAGCCCGCTGGCGCTCGGCTCCGATCAACGCCCCACAGACGACGGCCGAAACCGTGGAAATGGCGCCCGCCCAGTGGTCGTCCACGAGCAGGTGAATATCACCGAACCAATTCCAGAACGTCTCAGGCATTTCTTGCCGACTCCGCTCCGCCGCAGCCGGGCATCGGCCACCGCCACAGGGCCATTTTCGGCAAAATGAATGACCCCATCTGAGTTGAATCGGTATCCGACGCCTCTGAACCGGGCGGGACGTCGGGGGGTTCGCGGTCTTGCCCGACGACCTCAGAGCCCTTCTAATGTGGGATTGCATCGTACCCAGATCGCTAGGCACCCCCTGCGAAGCAAGGAGACGTTCACTTGGACATTGCGAGCCTCGAAAAGAAGTTCCTCGACAAGAAAGCCCTCATCGGTGTGATGGGCATGGGATACGTCGGTCTACCCCTGGCTCGCACCTTCGGCGGGGCCGGCTACCGCACCCTCTGCTACGACGTCGACTTGCAGAAGATCCGCATGCTCAACGCCGGCAAGAGCTACATCAAGCACATCCCCAACGCCGAGATCAAGACCCTGCTCGCTTCGAGACGGTTCAAGGCAACCGCCGACCCGCGGGAGCTTCGTAAGCCCGACGCCCTGATCATCTGCGTCCCGACGCCGCTGTCCAAGACGCGCGACCCGGACATGAGCTACGTCAAGGCCACCGCGTGCACGATCGCCAAGGTGCTGCGCCCGGGCCAACTCGTCACGCTCGAATCCACGACGTACCCCGGCACAACGCGCGACCTCATCAAACCGATCCTCGAAGAAGGCAGTGGTCTCAAAGCCGGCAAGGACTTCTTCCTCGCCTACAGCCCCGAACGCGAAGACCCGGGCCGACAGGACTACTCGACCGAGACCATCCCCAAGCTCGTCGGCGGCCACGACCCCAAGAGCAAGCGCCTGGCGATGGCGATGTATGGCAACTCGATCAGCGAGGCGATCCCCGTGTCCAGCTGCGAAGTCGCCGAGGCCGCAAAGATCGTCGAAAACGTCTATCGCTGCGTCAACATCGCGATGGTCAACGAGATGAAGATGCTGTTCGACAAGATGGGCATCGACGTCTGGGAAGTCATCAACGCGGCGAAGACCAAGCCGTTCGGTTTCTCGGCGTTCTATCCCGGCCCTGGACTCGGCGGGCACTGCATTCCCATCGACCCGTTCTACCTGACGTGGAAGGCCAGACAGTATGACCTCCCGACACGGTTCATCGAACTGGCCGGCCAGATCAACACCGACATGCCCGAGTACGTCATCAACCGCCTGGCCGTCGCACTCAACGATAGCAAGAAGCCGATCAACGGCTCGCGAGTCCTCGTGCTGGGACTCGCCTACAAGAAGGACGTCGACGACATCCGCGAAAGCCCCAGCATCGAATTGATCGAGTTGCTCAAGGCCCGCGGCGCGAAGGTCGACTACAACGACCCGCACGTGCCCAAGACACACAAGGGCCGCGAACACGACCTGCGGATGAAGTCCGTCCCGCTGACCGCCGCCTCGCTCAAGAAGTACGATGCCGTTCTGATCTCGACGGACCACACAGCGTACGACTACGACATGATCGTCCGAAACAGCAAGCTCGTCGTCGACACACGCAACGCCACGGTAAACGTCAAGGCGGGCCGCAAGAAGATAGTCAAAGCGTAGAAGACGATGACGCAAGCCAAGCCCACGGATCGCAATCCGTGGACTTCTCGACCGGCCCCTACGGACTGCAACTCCGGCGGGCACCCCGTCCAATCGGGAGAGAATCCGCCTTGTCTTTGCTGGCAGTAAACGATCTGCATAAGGCCTATGGTGATCTCCGCGCGGTGCAGGGCGTCACGTTCTCCATCGATGCCGGCGAGGTCTTCGGCCTTCTGGGCCCAAACGGGGCAGGCAAGACGACCGCCATCAACATCATCGCGATGGTCCTGCGGCCGGACTGCGGCACGATCACGCTGAACGGAACATCGCAATCCACGCCGGCCGACTACAAACGCAGGGTCGGCTTCATCCCGCAGGAGATCAGTCTGTCCGAGCGGCTCTCGGCAATCGAGAACCTCGCCTTCTTCGGCCGTCTATATGGCCTGCGAGGACACGTCCTGACCAATCGCGCCGCCGAGGCTCTGGGCACGGTCGGCCTCGCCGACAGAGCCGACGACACGGTGGCCGAGTTTTCCGGCGGCATGAAACGCCGTCTCAACATCGCCGTCGCCCTATTGCACGAACCCGACCTGATCCTCATGGACGAGCCCACCGCCGGCGTGGACCCCCAGGCGCGGGCCTACATCTTCGACGTCGTCGAACGCCTCGCCGCCGAAGGCCGCGCCATCCTCTACACGACCCACTACATGGAAGAGGCCCAACGACTCTGCAGCCGCACGGCCATCATCGACCACGGCAAGATCCTCGCCATGGGAACCCTCGCCGAACTAACGCAACGGGCAGGCACTCAACGCGACTTGGTCATCGAAGCCGACAACATGACGCCCGACCTCGTTGCAGCCCTGGCGAAACAACTCGGCGACCTGCCGCATGCATTCGATCGCCGGACGGCCCGACTCAGTGTCCCAACGGCAGGCTTCTCGCTCCCGCGAGCCGTCCGCGTCGCCGACGATTTGGGCATACACACGACCGCCATCGGCATCGCCGACCCCAACCTCGAAACCGTCTTTCTGGAGCTAACCGGCCGCGCCCTGCGCGACTGATCGCATCATGCAATTCCTACGCACCATTCTCACGCTGGCCGCCCATCGCCTTCGCATCCTCTCCAAGCTGCGGGCCGTCATGATCGTGCTCATCATCCCCGGCATCGTTCTCTACAGCGTCTTCACGTTGATCTTCTCCGGTCCGGCGGGCCGACCGTTCCGCGTCGCCGTCGTCGACCAGGACAACACCGCCGCGTCCGCCGCCCTCATCGACATGCTCGCCGCCAACAACGTCAAAGTGATCCGCCACGAGGACGAGAAACCCGACGCACCTCTGTTGACCGAAGAGTCGGCCGGGCGTGCCATCCGCGACAAGGGGCGTTTCAGAGTTGCCGTCGTCATCCCCAAGGGCTACGCCCTAGCGCCCAACGCGATGTCAGGTATCCGTCACCAAGGTGTCGGCCTGCTTTACGACGAAACGCAAGCGATGGAAGCCGACGTCGCCACCGGCATGTTGCAAATGGCGGCCGGCAGGGCCGTCTTCGAGAAGATGTTCAACGCCGACGGAAACGCGACCGAGAACGGCGAAGAGAAACGCCCCGCCACGCTCATCAAGATCAATCGCCGAGGCGTGGCCATCGAACGCATGATGGTCGCGTCGAAGCACACGTTCCTGGCAGGCATCGTCCCGATGTTCATCCTCTTCGGATCGACGGGGGCCGCGCGCAGCCTGTTGGACGCCATCGAAAGCGGAGAGATGCGCAGACTGCTGGCCGCGCCAATCATGCCCAGTCAGATCCTCATGGGCCAGTGGCTTTCGGCGATCTTCGTCCTGCTCGTCCAGTGTTACGCGATGTACGTTTATGCCTGGGCCGTCTTCGGCGTGACGATCTGGACGATCACCTCCCCACTGTTCGTCCTCACGCTTACCACCTGCATGGCAGCCGCTTCCGTTGGCATGTTGATCGCCGCGTTCTGCAAGACGGGCGACCAACTCGACGCCGTCGGCACGATGGTCATCCTCGCCATGAGCGCCATCGGCGGCAGCATGGTTCCCCGGTTCATCATGCCCGACTTCATGCGGACGCTCGGGCTCTTCACGATCAACGGCTGGTCCTACGATGGATTCACCTCGCTGATTCGCAACGAAGGCTTCGCCGGCATCTTCATGCCCTGCCTCGTCCTCACGGGCACAGCCATCGTCCTCGGCACCATCGCCTCCCGCATCTTCGCCCAACGCCTGCGAACCTAGTTTCGCAGCGTTACCTTGCCACCAAAGAACGAGCCACGAGCGTTCTCGGCGCGCCGGGACGCGGCCGTTCGATTCAGAGTGACTGGGTTCCCCATCCCTTCCAGGCGCGGCGGACTGAATCGAAATCCGATCACACCTGCTATGTAAGAGAAGCTACGGCCATGGCCTTTCTACATCGCAGTGACGTCCCGATTGGGGTTCCTTGGCCGATCGTTCATTTTTCGTTCTTTCTTGAGAGTACCGCGTTCTGAGGCTCGGCGGGTCAGGCAGCAAGGCGGATTCCCT
>CAYYPB010000207.1:0-5476 GCA_964473405.1 uncultured Planctomycetaceae bacterium | reverse complement strand
CGCCCTCGCGGTCCGCCGGCAGACGGACGATCAAAAAGAGGCGGGCGCCGCCGGCCGGTTCCGGCAGGATCTCTTCTATCGCATCAACGTCGTGACAGTTTCGATGCCCGCGTTGGTCGAACGGCTTGGCGACATCCCGTTGTTGGCCGAGACGTTTCTCGAGAAGTATTGCGCCGAGGTGGGCCGCGAGATTCTCGGATTCACGCCCGAGGCGCTTGACGCTTTGCAGCGGTATGACTGGCCCGGCAACGTTCGCGAGCTGGAGAACGCGGTCGAGCGTGCGGTCGTCCTCTGCAAGGATCGGCACATCAGGCCGGAGCATCTGCCAAGCACGGTCCTGGAAGAATCCGCCGCGCCGAACCGTGCGAGCAGTGTCGGCGAGCCAGAGGGCACCTATCAAGCCATGTCGCTGAAGCAGGCCCTCGAAGAGCCCGAACGCCGCATCCTCGAGGCCGCGCTCATTGCGTACGAGTGGAACCGCCAAACCACAGCCGAAGCACTCCAGATCAACCGGACAACGTTGTACAAGAAGATGAAGCACTTCGGCCTGGAGTACGATCCGGCGAGGCATGGAGCAAGATAGCCGTCAGCCATCAGGTATCAGGTATCAGCTATCAGCTAACAGCCGTCAGCTACTGGTTTTTGGCCCTTGGCTTTCGGTTTGCAGCTTTCTCCCCGCCTTGCAAAGCTCGACGCCGCGCTCGATCATGGCGCGGTTATGAGCATTCCCGCGACCGCCCAAGCTGCCGTGATGCCCGCTTTCAAGCGGCCCATCGAGATTCGTGAGTTTCCCGTCCCGACCGATCTGGGGCCGGGCGACGTGCTCGTTCGCGTGACGCTGGCCGGCGTCTGCGGGACCGATGTGCATCTCCACAAGGGCGAACTCGCGGTTCCGTTGCCGCTCATTCTGGGGCACGAAACTGCCGGCACGGTCGCGGCGACGGGGGGCGATTGCGTCGACTGGCTGGGCAACGCACTGAGCGTCGGCGACAGCGTCTCGTGGACCGTCGGCATGCCTTGCGGCCACTGCAAGTACTGCCGTCTCCATCGATTGCCGAGCCGCTGCGCCAACCGCAAGGCCTACGGCGTCAACACGCCGTGTGACGAACCGCCGCACTTCTTGGGGGGGTACGGCCAGTACCATCATCTGCGAGCCGGCACGGCGATCTTCAAGCTGCCGGACGATCTGCGGATCGAGTCGGTCATCGGGGCGGGCTGTTCGCTCGTGACGGTCGTCCACGGGTTCGAGAAGATGCCGATCCGCTGGGCCGAGTCTGTCGTTTTTCGGGGGCCCGGGCCTGTGTGTGTGCCCGCTGTCGCCGGCGCGGCCGATGCGGGGGCCAGGCCCTTGATCGTCATCGGCGGGCCGGCCGATCGGCTCGAACGCTGCCGCCGGTTTGGGGCTGACGTGACCATCGACATCGCCGACATGCCGGACCCGGCCAAACGTCGCGAGATCGTTCTGGAGCACACTGGCGGCCTGGGGGCCGACATGGTCGTCGAGTGTGTGGGGCACCCCGGGGCCGTGAGCGAGGGCTGGGAGTTGAATCGCGACGGCGGGCGGTATCTAGTGCTGGGCCAGTACTGCGACGGCGGCCCCACATCGCTGAACCCTCATCTCATCACGCGCAAGGAGCTGGAGATCGCGGGATCGTACGGCTCGGAGCCGCCGCATTGGGCCAAGGCGATCACTTTTCTCCAGGCTCGCGGCGAGAAGTATCCATTTCACGAACTCATCACGCACCGCTTTCGGCTCGATCAAGTGAATGAGGCCCTCGATGAGGTGGCCCATTGGCGGACCGGCAAGGCGGTCATCTGCCCAAACGGGCCGATCGCGTCCGAGGGGTAGTACGCCCCAGTTTCTGCCTCTGAGAGACTCCTCAACGAGTCGCCGCTCGTGGAGAATCGCACAAAGCCCACGGCTGGCAAGCCGTGGGGGGCCAAGAGGAATCCGCATGAGGCAAGTCTGCACAATCCTGGCAGTCGCAACGATGGTGGCAGGCTGCCAGTCTGCTCGCCGCTCGTCGGCACCGCGCGATCTCGACGCACGCCTGGATGCCATCGAGTCAGCCAGGGCCATCGTCGAACGCGATCGGCGGAGCCTGCTCGCTGACGCGTGGGACTCCGATCGCCGAGCAGCCTCTCTCGACCTCGACTCGGAGCAGCCGGTCTGGACGCTCGGCGACATCGGCAGTGCCGATGGCGGTATCGAAATCGGCGAAGACGATTCCGCCTTCGACTCAACCTGGACCGAACGGGAGGAGACCTACGCTCGTCGTCGACCGTTGTCATCGTTCTGGGAAACCGTAAAGCGCGACGTGAGGTACCTCCCTCGCGATCTGTGGCGAGACACGAAACGCGTCTATGGCAGCCCGACGAACCTCGTCGTCCTCGGGGCGACTTACGGCGGCGCGCTGGCGCTTCAACAGACCGGCCCCGACCGAAGCATCGAACACCACTTTCTGAGTGATGGCCCGTTCGGCACGCGGCGCGTGCATCGCCACATGAGCGGCGGCTGGCGCGACGCCTTCGCGACTGCCGGCAACCCGAGTACGCATTTCGGCCTTGCGGGGCTCTTCTACCTGATCGGTCAGCAGACGGCCGACGACAAGACCTACGAAGTCGGCAAGACGCTCTTCAGCGCCTTGGCCATCAACGGTGTCACGGTACTCATCGGCCAGGCGGCGACGTACAACCGCGGTCCCAACGGCGAACGCGGCACGATGCCGTCGGGCCATACGAGCAGTTCGTTCGTCGTCGCCAGCGTTTTGCACGAGGCCTACGGCCACGCCGTCGGCATTCCGCTCTATGGGCTGGCCGCGATCGTCGCGCACGAACGGCTGGAGAGCAACGAGCACTATCTGGCGGACGTCGTGATGGGGGCCGTGCTGGGCACGGTCGTCGGACACTCGGTCGCCTCAGGCCGCGAGCCCGAGTTCTTCGGATGGAAGCTCCATCCCTGGGCCAGCCCCAACGGCGGCACCGGCATCGCCTTCGTTAAGACGCTGCCGTAATCCCAACCATCACAGCTCAACAACGACTCACCCACGCCATGGGGCGTCCACAGGCGCCGCGAGCGTCACGGCGTCGGGAAGACGGCCGCAGTCGGATGGCGAGCATTGTGCCGCATCCGACGACAGGGCGAATGGTCGTGGTCGACGGCAACTACACCAATCGCGGCGAGCTGTTCCTGGCCCACAAGCACAACGGCATCGACCTGGACATCAAGTTCGCCGTCGAGACGCTGAAAAACGTCCAACACATCTGGCGCCGCCCCACGCACTTGCAGGCCATGATCAACGACGAGATGGTTCTCTTCACGCACGACGGTGAACAGTCGCAACAGCAAAAGCTGAACGAGGATCTGCCGAAGCCGGCGCATGTGGTTTGAGAGAAGAGCTGTAAGCCATCAGCCGTCAGCTCTCAGGCTGTAGCGGACGGGCCTCCCCTGGATCCGAGCCCTGAGCGCCAGCGACGGGTTCTCAGTTATCAGTTGTCAGTTCTCAGTCGCCTATGGGGCCGCTACGCGCCGGCTGCTCGATCGTCGTCTATTTTTTTCTCTTTTTCTTTTCGCGGGCGAGCGACGCGTCGGTCGGCTGGCCCCGGCGGGGTCGTTTGCAGCAGAAAGAAGTGCAAACGGCCGCAAACGCCCGCAAAGTCGTCGGACCACGATGTCGTTTGTTGGTGTGCGAGTGCAGTGCGTCCTGTTGTTGGTCTTGCGCGGCGCTTCGGTTGATTTCCCGGGGATGCTGCTTGGAATGAGCCGATTCGGCGGGGAAGGCCGGCTGTGAGCTTCGCCTTCTGCGGGCCGTTGGCGTGGCTCCCGCGGGAGATGTGCGCCGCATGGGCATCGACGGTTGTCCGATCTTCGGGAAGCCCACAACGCAGACGTGGGTGGCTTTCGAAAAACGGTGGCTGTCCCCCTCCAGTAAGTTACGGCTCCACGCTGCGTGAATCCGAAGTGAGCGTGACGCTATCCGGGTGGTGTTCGCAGCATCGCTTTCACAGCTTCGATCGTGAAGGGCGGCACCCGCCGATGGAGTATCGCATGACAGTTTGGACAAACGGGACGCAGATCCTCAATCGGCTTCAGTTTGTACGCTTCGCCCTGCTGGGAGAGGGGAAGCAGGTGGTGAACGTGATTCAACCCATCACCAACATCGCCATATGCCCCAGCGAAACTGAATCCACAAATGGAGCACTGGGCTCCGTAGTGCGCGATGCACGCTTGTCGAGCGCGTGGATTGCGTTCGTATGAGTTGATGGTCACGACTCGTTTGGCGCCCTCGGGGTATGTTGTGGTCGCGTGTATCTCATCGGGTAACGCGAATCCTCCTTCGGATGCCACTTGCTCGCACTCAGCCTGAAGCGCGATAGCCACTTCACCGTGGATACGCACTCCTGAGCTCTGCGTATCCCAATGCCCCTCTGAGAGGACGCCGCTGTCAAGTCTGTCACGCAGAACGATCATCTCTTCTTCCGGATGAACAATCCAGTCGACCTGAAATTTGACGTATTGCGACGTTCGAGTTGCATCCTCCCAGTGGACGTCCTCATACGAAGACCTGACGACCGTGCCGAAGCCGAAGACGCCTTTCGGCTGTTCGACGAGCCGGATCAGGAACACCCGCGCACCAAGCTCGATGTGCTTGATCCGCCCACAGCTCCATCTCTGGATCGGCGCCTCGCCGTCCTCAAAGGCGGCGACGACCTCAGGCAACTCTGTCCATGGCCAGCGCCTCGGATTCCAAGCTAGCAAGTATGCGGACATCGCGTGTGCTTCCGTCCTGCTCTACCATCGCCGATCATCCGGGCCCCGCCCAAACGCCAAGGGGGAGGCAGAGGAGGTTCACGAACGAGCCCGCCCGCAACCTCGTCATCGCCTCCCCCACGTCCGAAGGACATGGGCCACCCAGCCTGCAATCCTACCCCCCAAGCGTCGCGCTGGCCGTTTCGCTCCACGGCCCCGGTTCGCTGCGGGTGCTTAGCCATCTTACCATGTAGTGGGTGGTCTTCCCACCATTCTCGCCGGAAAAATCGAGCGTGGCGGGGGGTCGGGTGCTGAGTTGGAGGAAGGTTAAGTCGGCTGGACCCGTGGGGGGCGGAGGGAATGGTGAATTGAGAATGTAGAATTGAGAAAAGGAGAGGGAGGGGCGGTCGGGGTGGGCTCGGGGTCGCGGACGGTGATGCCCTTCCGGGGCCGGGGACGGCCCGGCTCGCGTGGCGTCGGTGACGGACACGTGGGCCTGGACCCGCCGGACGACCTCGCGGATGAGCCGGTCGCAGGCGGCCCGGCGGGCTGTGGCACCGCCGTCCCGGCGGTGAGGGGATCACAGGGATTCCACCGGCGAAACGCCGGTGCCACATCCTGCGCGTGCGTCATCGCCTCCCCCACGTCCGGAGGACATGGTCCACCCGGCCAACCCGCTCGCTTGCGCTCGGGGCTTCCATGAGCGTGTCCTTGTCAAGGGGGGAT
>CAYYPB010000206.1:0-5498 GCA_964473405.1 uncultured Planctomycetaceae bacterium | reverse complement strand
TCTTGGGCACCTCCCCAGGCGCCGGCCTTTGCCCCCACCTATCCCGAGTGCTACAAAGGTATCCTACAGTGACCGATAAGGATAGTCAAGAGTCCTTTCCAGCTTTTCTTGTCAGCTCGTGTAGATCGCCTTGGCTGGTGCGGTTCGATATGATACGGACGACTTCATGCCGGAGTTGATCCGGCGGCCAGCCTCTTCGGGATATCTGACCATCGGCACTGTGCCGAACGACGATGCTCGCCAGGAGACGACGAACCGAACTCCTTGATCGAAGGGCATGCGATCCATGTTGACAGGTGGAAGCCCCGGCCCCGGCGCGGAGGGCACCTGGAAGGTGCTGCTGCTCGTGTTGATTTTGACGCTCGCCGGGGGCAGCGCGTTCCTGTGGCTCTGGAACGATATGTCCTCGATGTCGTTGTATCCCACCGATTTGATGGAGTGACGCGGACGCTCCGACCTCTCGCCGATCCGCCCCCACAGCCCCAACGCCGGAGGCCGGAGTGTGAATCGGTCACGCCGTGTCCGATCAATCCCCGATTCCGTCGGTCCGGATCGCCGCAAGCTCCAGATGTGAGACCGCACTCTCTACCGTGAGAAAGTCCGTCGTCTCGTTCTCACTAACGGGCAACGCCGGCCTGCCCAGCGGGCAGATTGCCGGACGCTTTGGCGGCACGCCACTTGCCACCTTGACTCTCCGATAGAGGACTCGGCGGGTGCGCATCCAACGGCGCGAGGGCTGCCGTCGGTTGAATTGCCCGGAATCCGCAGGTAGGATGCCCGTGTGGCGGTCGAGGCGTGCGTTGCCGATGTTGTCCGGTCGCCCTTAACATTAGTCTGGCCGTCGGTCCTGCTCCAGGGCCCAGGAGGAATGATGTCGCCTCGTCGCTCTGATCGCCGCGTTTCCTCGATCGCAGTATCGACGGGCAAACGCGCGCTGTGGGCGTCGATGGCCCTCATGCATGCCCCCGCCTTCTTCGGCACATGCACCTCACTGTTCTCATCAGGGTTTGATATTGGGCTCTTGGGGCAGTGCATCGGCCTCGGCGCGTCGATGCTGCTGTTCGCTCTGAAGTTCCTCGACGTGGAGTTCCTGCGATGGCGAACCGACTGGCGATCCTGCATCGCGATCGGGCTTGTCATCACCATCGCCCACGTCGGCCTGCTCGCCCCCGCTCCCGGTGACACTCTGTGGCTGGAGCATAGCCCCCTGGCCACGCTGGCCTTCTTCGTGGGACGACCTTCGGGAGCCATCGATCGGTTCCTGGCCGCAGTGGGTCGCCTGCGATTCACCATCGACAGCGATCCGCCTCTCATCCGACTACATGACCCGGCAGAGTCCGAGCTGGACCGCATCCTGTGCTGGGTTTCTCCGCAGCAGCCGTGTATTCCTCGGCCGCCTCCCGCCTGACCCACATCTCGACCGGATCCGAATTCGCTTGTCCAGTGCAGCCGCGCGGCGTTCGCGTCGCGGTAGGTCTCTGCGCCGGGTGAGCCAGCCGGAATCAACCCCATTGGTTTGAGAGTCAATCCAGCGTGTCATGTCACATGCCGGACAGAGTGCATCGGAGAGTGCTTTATGTGTTCGCTAAGGCTTAGCGAAACAGAGGAGTTCGAGCGAGATTCCAACCGTTCGAACCCGCCCGCACGACGGCGTGCGGTGCTACTTGTCAATCTCGGGACCCCGGATGGCCCCGACGTTCCTTCCGTGCGTCGCTATCTCAAGGAAATCCTGAGCGACCCGGAGGTGATTCGCCTTCCCCGCGGAGTGTCCTGGATGAACGGCCTCCTCGGTTGTTCGATTGCGCGGTTCAGGGCATCGGCGTCGGCGGAGAAGTACCGCAAGGTCTGGACCGAACAGGGTTCGCCGCTTCTGGCGATCACCCGGCAGCAGGTATCCGCGCTGGCTCGGGAGCTTCCCGAGGGAATGCGCGTGTTCTGCGCGATGCGTTACGGCAAGCCCGGCATCGGCGAGATACTGGCCCAAATCGAGGCGCTCGGCATCGAGGAACTCGTGGTCGTTCCGATGTACCCGCAGTACAGCGGTACGTCGACATTCACGGCGGTTCAGGAGTTGTACCGCCACGTCCGGCGCGCCGGCTGTCGGATCGACCTCACGATCCGGAGCATCTGGTACGACGATACGGGCTACATCAATGCCCAGGCCAAGCTGATCCACGAATACGCCAAGGCCAACGGCCTGACACCTGAGAACACGCATCTCGTCTATTCGCTGCACTCGCTGCCGGTGTCCTACGTCGAACGCGGCGACCCGTACCTCGGTCAGGTCCAGAAGACCGCCGAGTTGACGACGCTTCGGTTGGGTTGGCCCGCGCAGCGGGCGACGATGGGCTATCAGAGCCGCCTGGGTTCCGCGAAGTGGCTCCAACCGGCGACGACAGACGTGTTGACCTCACTGGCCGAGGCCGGTGAGAAGCAGGTACTCGTTTGTCCGCTGAGCTTCACGACGGATTGCCTGGAGACGCTGGAAGAACTTCAGATTCGCTATCGAGCGCACTTCGAACGCCAAGGCGGTCGGCTCTTCGTTTGTCCCGCCCTCAACGCATCTGAGTCGTTCATCGGCGCGCTCAAGAACCTCGTCAAACACGGACGGCGCCCGATGTCCGTCGCGGAAGCCGCTTCCAACCCGATGATGGCAAAGAAAGAGGACGAAGCCCCCGTCGAAGTGGCCGACGCGGCCATTGGATCATTCTTCATGGTAGGGATGTCGCTGGGCGGCCTGCTCGGAACAGGCCAGGGCCCGAACGTGTCGCGGGCCGAGACGCGGACGTTCAAGTCTGTCAAGCGGTCGCAGTGCGAGATCCCGGACGTGCTTCGAGCGATCTGCGATAACGACCACATCCGTGAGGCCTTCCTCTGGAACACATGCCGACGATTCGAGTTGTACGGCTGGGTGAACGACGGCGTCGATCCGGCCGAGGTCGTGCGGCAGGCCGAGCACCATCTGTTCAACGGCACGAGCGGTACGCCCGAAGTGAACATCCTCCACGGTGCCGACGCGTGGCATCATCTGATGCGGACCTCGGCCGGACTCAACAGTGGGTTGCCCGGCGAGCGTGAGGTCTTGCAGCAACTGCAAGGTGCCAAACGATTGGCCGAACGGTCAGGTACGGCGGGGCCGCTCACGGATCGATTGCTGAACGAACTGACGGAGCAGGATCGCGAGCTTCGCAAGCAGACCGACTGGGGCTGGCTCGATCCGGACTACTGCCATGCCTCGATCTCTCGAATCTCTGAAGAAGCCGAACTCGATCTGCCCGATCTTCGCTGCGTCGTGATCGGCGGATCGACGACATCCTGCGGGATCCTCAAGGCACTGGCCGAACGGTTCGACGTGCCTCGGCGCGAGTTGATGCTGATGCATCGGGGCCACGGCCACGGCGGCCACCTGAAGATGCTGCGGAGAGCGATCGGCAACGGCAAGCGCGTCCGCGTTCATTCGTATGGAGAGAAGTCCGTCCTTGCGGCCATCGCCGACGCAGATGTGGTCTTCTTCGGCCTGGATCACAAGGAACCTGTCCTGGATTGGGAGCAGATCCGCGAGTCCCGCGATTTCACTGCCCGGCCGCTCACGATTGTCGATTTCAACATGTTCGGTTCGACGGCGGGGATGGAGAACGTGGACGGGGTCCGACTGTGGAAGGCCAACGACCTCGAACGTGCGGTCGCGGCGTTTGCCGACGACATGTGTGGCAGCGAACGGTTCGTCCAAGCCACTGAACAGGCCGAGGCGTGGATTCGCGATCATCTGCCCTCAGCGACAGAGACGCGGGAGGAATGCCGATGACCACGCGAGACTCAGGCGTAAACCTGGAAATCTTCCACAAGTACGCCGGACTGTCACTCCCACGGCACGTGTCGTACCCGATGCCATCGTGGTGGAACGAGGTGGACGCCGCTGAAGTGGACGCCATGTGGCAGGCTTCCCTGGAGCGTAGTCCGCGGAACGATCTGTCGCTCTATGTGCACATACCGTTCTGCGAGGCGATGTGTAAGTTCTGCGCCTGCAATCGGATCACTGCTTCGAGGAACTCGGAGGCGGGGATCGAGCGGGCCGAGCAATATGTTCGAGCCCTCGAAGCGGAGATTCGTGGACTGGGCGGAACCGTTGGCGCAGGCCGCCGTCTGCGACAGATTCACTGGGGTGGAGGCACGCCGACCTATCTGTCGGCCGAGTTGATCGAGCGATTGTGCAAGACGATCGACGAGACGTTCGACATCGCCGACGACGCCGAGATCGCGATGGAAGTCGATCCGCGACACGCACCCGTGGAGTTGCTGAGCACGCTGCGTCGACTCGGATTCACCCGGCTCTCCTTAGGCGTGCAGGACTTCGACAAGCAAGTCCAGGAGCACGTGCGTCGGATCCAGCCGCTCGAACTCGTGCGAGAGACCGTGCAAACCATCCGCGACTTGGGATTCACGGCGATCAATTTCGACCTGATCTACGGCCTGCCGTACCAGACGATGGATACGGTCCGCGACACGATCGAACGAACCATCGAGCTGTCGCCCGATCGCGTGGCGTTCTATCACTACGCCCAGATCCCAGGGAAGATTGCCACGCAACGAGGGATGCACCACGAGAAGATGCCCGGCAGCGACGTGAAGCTCGAGATGTTTCTGATGGCCACGCGGATGTTCGAGGCGGCCGGCTTCGTCTTCATCGGGCTGGACCATTTCGCCAAGCCGGACGAGGCCCTCGCCAAGGCGCTGAAAGACGGCACGCTCCAACGAAACTTCCAGGGCATGACGACCGGCGGAGACTTCGATCTGCTGGGCATCGGTGCCTCGTCGATCAGCCACTTGCGCGATGTCGGTTTCATCCAGAACGTTCATTCAGTGGGCGACTATGTGGAGTGCATCGAAAAGGGCGAGACCCCTGTTCGCAAAGCGAAGCTGTTCTCTCCCGACGACCGCATCCGCCAAGCCGTCATGACGCAGCTCTACTGCACGACGGAGGTCGTACCGGCTGCCATCGAAGAACGGTTCGGCATCACGTTCGACGAGTACTTCGCCCGCGAGTTGGACGTGATGCGCGAATTGCAGCACGATGGGCTGGTGACGGTGGACGACGACAACCGCGTTCGCGCGACGTTCCCACTCGGACGTGTTCTCATGCGGACCGCCGCCGCTCCGTTTGATGCGTACCTGGAGCCTGATAGCTATCGCGTGGGCGATCAGCACATGTTCTCGGCAAATGCGTGAGTCGCCGGGGCCGAGACTCGTCGCTTAGGATTATCTGCGGCACCGGCGTCTCGCCGGCGATTCCACGGGTGATCCCACCGGCGAGTCGCCGGTGCCACAGGCTTGTCGCAGTCTCGTGATAGACTGATAGGAACGTAGCAATGCTCAAGAACGATCTACTGCTAAGGGCAGCCCGACGCGAGAAGACCGAGCGAACGCCCGTCTGGCTCATGCGGCAGGGAGGCCGATCCGACCCGAAATACCTAGCCCTTCGCGAAAGAGGCGAAGGGGGG
>CAYYPB010000205.1:0-5533 GCA_964473405.1 uncultured Planctomycetaceae bacterium | reverse complement strand
CCGCGAAGCGCGCAGCGCTCACGCGACGACTGCACTACCCGCTTCGCCACGCGCCCCATTACGACCGCGGCTCTGATCCGGCCTCTCAATAATAGACGGTCCGCGTGCGGTGGTGGTTCGCTTTTACGGCGGCATCGTGAGATAGGCCCCAGAGATACCAGTCGATCTGCCAGGCCGGGGTGCGTTTGCCGGCCTTGTCGGTGGCCTTGGCCATCCGATCGACCGCCTGAATCGAGGCGGCACGAATCTCGATCTCCTCGGGCGAGTCCTTTTCGATCTCGTCCTCTCGCTCGATGGCCGTCGCCAGCGCGTCCGAATACCGGATGATCTCCAGATGACGCAACGACTGAGGGATGCGATAGTCGGCGAAGGCCGTCAGCTCATCCAGACCGTCCAGTGCCGGGTATTTCCGCTGCTGCCATACCATCGACAGGTCGAGCGCGCATATCTGAGCCCGCTTCATGAAATAGACCGGCGAGCCATTGTGTTGGCTCACGTCGCGAAACGAGTCAAAGTTGGTCATCAATAGCACGGCCAACGGCCATGCCTTCTCGTTGACCGACTCGACCGCGTGGATGAACTCGCCGTCGAACCGATCGACCAGCACCCGGCCAGTCTCGCGGATGATCCGCTCTCGCTCCTCCATCAGCAGCAGTTCGCCCTTGCCACTGAGCACCTGCTGAATCTCGTCGCTGGGGACGGTCATCCAGTACTGGGCCTCGCACCACATCGGGTCGTACTTGGCCGCGAGGATGAGCGAGATGAGCATCGCATTGAATCGCTCGTACGTCTGGCCGCGCCACTGGAAGCTGATCGGGTCCGCCGACCAGAAGCAGAAGTTGAGGGCTTCGATGAGCAGGACGAGATTCGCCGATTGGGCCTGCGATCCCGGGAGGTACTGCCAGAGATCGTGCCCGCCGGGGTTCAGCTCGCCCGGCATGACGCCTCGCGCCCAGCGGTCGATGGCCGCGTCGTCGACGGTCGCGTGCTTTGCGTTTTCGACGACGGCCTGGGTTGATTCGAGGACCAACATGGGGGAGGATGCTAGCCACGCGGCGGGGTCAGGGCAACCGATAGCGACCGGTTGACGAGCCGCGGGCTTCAGCCCGCGCGGTGCTGCGTGTTCTGGAACGGCCAACTGGGAGATTGACGGCGGCGGCCCGGCGCGCCGGGAAAGCCCGCGGCTCATCGGCTGGCTTGTGTTGTCGGACCGCCGATACCATCGGCGGCTTTAGGCTGAGGCGGCGGCGACCTCGCGCAATAATCCTGGCGGCGGTTCCATCGTCTTCTTGCACTCGGGGTAGCCGCTGCATCCGAGGAACCGACCCGTGCGACCCATGCGCAGCAGCATTTTCTTGCCGCAGTCCGGGCACGCCACGTCTGTCTCAATCGGCTTGGCCTGGGCCTCCGGTGCATCCGCTTCGGCCTGCTTCTTCGCCTTGCCGCGCAGATTGGCCGCGGCCTTGCACTTGTTGCTATGACAGGCGAAGAACGGGCCAAACCGCCCATTGCGAAGCGTCATGTCGTCACCGCACTCGAAGCACGTCAACGGCTTGTCCGGCAGCACTTCGACGACGGGTCTGCCCGTTCGCGTCCAGGCGAATCCGGCCGGCGGCGGGCCCAGGGCTGCGATTTCTTCTTTCGTCAGATTCTTCGGTCGCTTGCCGGGCGTCTTCTTCGCGCCCTTGACCGGTTCGGGGGGCGGATCGGGGATCTTGCCCTCGGCTTCGAGTTCCTTCAGGTGGTCCAGCTTGTCCATCGGCATCGCGTTGCGACACTTCGGAAAACCCGAGCAACTCAGAAACGGCCCTCGTCGGCTCTTGCGAATAACAATCTTTCGGCCGCACTTGTCACATCGCGCGCCGGCGTCCTCGGGCTTGGGCTTCTCGACATAGACGCCCTCGGGCAACGGGGCCGTGGCCTTGCACTTGGGGTACTTGCCGCAGCCCATGAACGAGCGGCCGCGGGCGAACTTCACTTCCATCGGTCCGTCGCACTCGGGACAGGAAACCTTGAGGTCGGCCGCCTCGACCTTGCGCAGCGCCGTGCCATCGTCCGTGCAGGGCTTGGTGTTCGCACACTCGGGATAGCCTGCACAGCCGAGGAACGGGCCCATCCGGCTGCGTCGAAGAATCATGTCCTTGCCGCACAGTTCGCAGGGCTCCGAAGACTTGACGGGCGCGACGATCTTGCCGTCCTTGTCCACGTTGTGGGCGACGCGACACTTGGGATAGGCGGAACACGAGAGGAACCGACCGTTCTTACCCAGGCGGTAGACCATCGGCTCGCCGCATTCCTCGCAGACGTACTCGCTGGCCTCTGCCCGGACGCGTTCCATCTCGTCGTTGGCCTTGGCCAGCGAGACCTTGAACGGGTCGTAGAACTCGTGCAGAACCTCATGCCAGTCGCAGTGCTTCTCTTCGATCTTGTCGAGCTCGTCCTCGACGTGGCTCGTGAAGCGAATGTCCATGACCTTTGGGAAGTGGGCGACCAGTTTCTCCGTCACCATCTCGCCGCGCGGGGTCGTGTGGAAGCGGCGGTCCATCTGCTCCACGTAGCCGCGATCCTGGATCGTCTGGATGATCGCCGCGTAGGTACTGGGCCGGCCGATGCCTTCCGATTCGAGGGTCTTGACGAGTGAAGCCTCGGTGAATCTTGGCGGGCCTTGCGTGAACTTCTGCTGCGGTCGGATTTCGACCGGTGCTACGCGCTGGCCGACCTCCATGGCCGGGAGCATCTGGTTCTCACCGCCGGCCGGCACGCCCGTGACTTTGTAGAAACCGTCAAAGACCAGGACGCGGCCCGATGCCTTGAACACGGCCTCGCCTACCTCGGTTTCGGCAGCAATCAAGACAGTCGTCGCATCCCACTGGGCGGGGGTCATCTGGCAGGCCACGAAACGCTGCCAGATCAACTTGTAGAGCTTGTGCTGCTGAGCGGTCAGATGGCCCTTGAGCGATTCTGGTGTGCGCGTGACATCCGTCGGGCGAATCGCTTCGTGGGCTTCCTGGGCTTTGGCGGAGCTGGAATAGTAGTTCGGCTTGGCGGGTAGGTAGTCCTCGCCCAGGCCGTCGCCGATCCATGATCGAGCCGCTTGGATCGACTCCGAAGAGAGATTACGCGAGTCGGTTCGCATGTAGGTGATGAGACCGATGCTGCCCTCGCCGGTCTTGAAGTCGACGCCCTCGTAGAGCGCTTGGGCCGTTCGCATGATGACCGACGCGCTCATGTGCAGTTGGTTCGCGGCCGCTTGCTGCAGGCTCGCGGTCGTGAACGGTGCCGAGGGCTTGGACTTTGTGCGTTTGGTGTCTACAGACTTGATGGTGAAAGCCGGTGCCGTCGAAGGAGTCGTCTTGCCCTGGAGTTCTACTTGCTTGAGGCCGAGGTGTGCGTAATCGCCCCACTCGCGGCTGCTCACGTCGCTGACCGAGTAGCCGAGGGCCCCGGCGATGGGGCGCACGTTCTCGACGGCGGAGGTGAACATCTCTTCGACGGGTTTACTCGTATCGAGCGTGCCCTCGGGCTTGAACGTCTTGCCGACCACTTGGCTCAATGACGCCTCGAAACAGGATCGCTTGGCCTGCCAACTGCGCCGCTGCTTCAGGGTGGGAGGATCGCCCTTGCCCGTACCGGCGATGTAGGCGGCCCACTCGGTTGAGAGCGCTTCGATATCCTGATCCGCCGGCGCGAAGACGCCGTCGATGGTCCAATACTCAGGGGGCTGGAACGCACGGATCGCCATCTCGCGGTCGACGATCAGGCGAACGGCCACGGACTGGACGCGGCCCGCCGATAGCCCCTTGGCGATTTTCTTCCATAGGAGCGGCGAGAGTTCGTAGCCCACGATGCGGTCGAGGATGCGCCGCGCCTGCTGGGCGTCTACTTTGCCTATCTCGATGTCATGGGGGCGAGAGAATGCCTCGATGATGGCGCTCTTGGTGATCTCGTTGAAGACGACGCGTTTGACCTTGTTCGGCGTCAGGTTCAACGCATGCACGAGATGCCAAGCGATGGCCTCGCCTTCACGGTCAAGGTCAGTCGCGAGATAGACGGTCTCGGCCCTGTCTGCCAACCTGTGCAGCTCAGAGACCAGCTTCCGGCGGCTGGGGACGATTTCATAACTGGGCTTGAAGTTCTGTCCGGGATCGATGCCGTACTGATGCGGCGGCAGATCGCGCACATGCCCCATGCTGGCCTTCACGACATAGTCGCGGCCGAGGTACTTGTTGATCGTCTTGGCCTTGGCCGGGGACTCGACAATCACGAGGTTCCGAGCCGGTGCGGACCTGGAACTGCTCGATCGCGTCGCTTTCTTCTTGGTGGTTTTGACCTTCTTCGCCATGGAGTCGCCAACATCCTGTAAATGCGGTAGTTACAGCCAAGCCGTCTGGGATTGGCCATTCCTGCGGCGCGAGCCGCGCTGTCCGTCGCGTTGTGAGTCGAGCCTATATCGGTCGCGAGGAGGCGAAGCTGAACGACTTATCCTGCTTGACGCGTTCAGTCACAGCCGAGGGACGCTAGCACGCTGTTTGGGGAGTGTCAAACGCGACCCATCTGTCGGAATTCACATGAGCCGTCCGGTGGACAGTCCAAGGGCTGCGGCTCCATCGTGGGCAACCGTGGGTCATCTCGGCGAGCAAGCCCCTGTGGCCGGCTTCACGCTTTCGACTGTATCTCACTGTCAAAACTGAGGTTAGGGCTTCTCGCTCCGGAGCGAGCCGGGTGCCGTTGCCGAGCATCTCGCGGCCCAGCCTGCTCATGAGAGCCGCTCCGCGTTGTGGGCTTCCTGTGATTTTCTTCTTTCGGGAGCATCCCGCGCTGAGACCGCGGCGGTCTGATCTGCCGAACTCTCAGGTGCCAGCCTGTTGAGGCATTTGGACAAAAGCCGGCTCGCTCGAAAGCCGACTCGGAGATTAGCGCGAAATGGTCGTCAGTCTTTCCCGCTATATATGGGGACATGGCGTCGTGCGCAGCCAGATCGCCGCCCGGCCTACGCCTTGGGGACTGGCAATGCAACCACTTATATTCTAAGGAGTTACAATGAAGCTGAGACACACCCTCTTGGTCGCTTCCATCGCCTGTGCGATTGCGCTGTCGGCCACGACCGTCACCCAGGCCGGACCCGGCCCCAAACCACCGGCCCCGGCCAAGAAGCCGAAGCCCGACTTTCCTCCGTTCGACAAGGTGATGAAGGGCTACAAGGCCGTCCCAACGGCCGAGAAACCGTTCATCTCGCTTTGGCACAACAAGAAGGAGGACTCCCTTCGGGCCCAGGTACCCGGCTCGATGATAGGGCGGCAGTTCATGATCGCCA
Organism: uncultured Planctomycetaceae bacterium; assembly: GCA_964473405.1. Classification (GTDB taxonomy): domain Bacteria; phylum Planctomycetota; class Phycisphaerae; order UBA1845; family UTPLA1; genus CAYYPB01. The sequence goes on along the minus strand of CAYYPB010000205.1, from coordinate 219 downwards.
CGAGCATGGCCGGCGGCTCGGTCGCGACCGGTTTCCAACTCGACCACTTCCTCGCCTACTTCGAGCGGATGAACAAGAACCTCGTTCTGATGCGCGTCGATCCGCGCTACGTCGCGGGCGGCAGCAAGCCGGTGGCGGACGTGATCAAGCGCAGCTACGGCAGGGTCGGGGTTGCAAAGACGATTCGGTTCCTCACTGTGAAGGCGTGCGTCGCCGTGT
>CAYYPB010000204.1:0-5539 GCA_964473405.1 uncultured Planctomycetaceae bacterium | reverse complement strand
GCCACAGAAACGTTGGAGCCCCGTCAACCCGCAGCTTGGTGTGTGGCGATGCACTCGTACGAAGCCCGCCGTCACGCCGGACCATCGCCGACGCGTAACGTCCGCCTGTGGAGAAGATCATGGCCCTGCAGTTGTTCTCGAGAAGACCCAATGCCTCCCCGCCATCCGTGCGAGCCGAATCGCCACCGCTCGATGAAGACATGTTGCGGCGGTGCGTCCGGCAGGGCCGCTTCGGCCATGTCCTGCGCGACCAACTGAAGTGGAAGGACCATCCGCAGATCAAACGCATCTGCGGCTCGATGCGCGAGCAGATCGACGAATCCTTCGCGATCGTACCGGAGGGTATTGCCACGCTCCCGGTGACGATTTGGGACGGCGTCGGCAGCGACGAGACGATGGTCGAGACGGAGCCTTTCTTGCTCGCGAGATGCGCCGTAACCAACGCGCAATACCAGCACTTCGTCGACGCCGGCGCGTACGAGCAGGTCGACCTGTGGCCCAAGGACATCTGGCCGCATCTGATCGACTTCAAGGACCGTGCGGGCACACCGGGGCCCAGGTTCTGGCAGGACGGTCATCACGATGAACATCTACACGACCACCCCGTCGTCGGCGTCTGCTGGTACGAGGCGGCGGCGTACGCCTATTGGGCCGGCTTCCGATTGCCCAGCGAAGCCGAGTGGCAGATGGCCGCCACGTGGCAGATTCGCAGCGAGGCCAACGTGCTGCGGCGATATCCCTGGGGCGACGCGTTTGACACGCGGCGATGCAACATCTGGGCCAGCGGTGCAGGGACAACCCTGCCAGTGGACGCGCTGCCCGACGGGGCGGCTCCTAATCAGGTGCTTCAATTGGTCGGCAATGTCTGGGAGTGGACGGTCTCGGACTTCGATGTGACCGACGATGCCGGCGGCGCGGTGCTCAGCGACATGCGGCTCTCGTCCGTGCGCGGCGGCGCATTCGACACCTATTTCTCGGCACAAGCGACCGGCATGTTCCGAACGGGCTTGGTCCGTCTCGCACGCGAACAGAACACGGGCTTTCGCTGTGCGCTGGATGTGGATGTGGCCGTCTAGCAGGTGCGCAAGTGCTGTGGCACAGGCGTCTCGCATGTGCTTCCACCGGCGGGACGCCGATGCCACAGGGAAAAGGGAGATTCAGCATGGGACGCAAATCAGTTGAGACGCTGGCCAATCCGACTTGTCTGATCTGCGAATCCGAGAATCCGGTCGAGGCGATGCAATGCGCCGAGTGCTTCGCACCGACCGCACTCGGCCACGATCTCGAACCACGACAAGCAGAACCGCGGATCGTCAGCGTGATCGGCGAAAGCAACGTGGGCAAAACGGTCTATCTGGGTTTCCTGCTGGACATGCTGGCGCAGCGAGCCGGCGATTTCGAGGCGGTCCCCAACGGTGCCTACTCGGTGGATCTGCAACAGTCCGTCATCAGCCACATGGCCCATCGCATGTTCCCGCCCAAGACGCCCATGGAAGCGGACCAATGGTATTGGGCGCACTATCGCGTCCGGCGAAAGACGGCACGCTCACCGTGGGTCGACCTGATCATGCCCGACATGGCCGGCGAGTCGCTGGCGGCGGAGATCGCCGTGCCGCGTAGTTTCCGCGTGATCCACGCCCTGCTCAACAAGTCCGGCGGCCTGCTCATGCTCGTGGACGCCGCGCTGGCCGCCAACGGCTCGACGCAGCCCGACTTCTTCGCCATGAAGATGCTCAGCTACATCGACGGCATCACCGCAAAGCGGCGATCGCGTCGCACGCAAACGCCCATCGCCCTGCTGCTGTGCAAGGCCGACCACTGCCCGGAGTGCTTCGACGATCCGCAGGCATTCATGCGGGCCAACCTGAGCCGCACATGGAACCTCTGCGAGAGCCGGTTCGAGCGAATCGGCATCTTCGCATCGAGCGTGGTCGGATCGCTCGGCTACGCGACGTCCGCCGACGGCGAATCGGTGACGCCAATCCCGTTGCACACCGCCTTGCGCGGCGTTCTGGAGCCGTTTGAATGGATCATCGAGCAACTCTAGAGAGCGGCGTGCGGTTGATCACTGCCGAAGAGCCGCGGGATTTCCCAGCGCGCCGAGACGCGGCGGTCCGCTCCCAAGATACGCCTGGAACCATGCACCGTGAATCGAGCAGCGGCGTTACTATCCTCGTCGACCAGGCCATCTTCACCTCCGCGCGAGGTCCAACGGCCGAAGGATACCGCATCGTGGCAGCAACACCCACGATCACGCCGGCCGAACGCGCGGAGATCACTCGCCGCTCGCCCTCGCATGGAAACCTTCACGATGATCGCTCCTCGGATGCAGCCCTGTCGGCGTATCCGATCGAGAGCGGCCGGTATTGCGTGGCCATCTCACGGCCGGCGGGGGTCGAACACTCCGGTCGCGGTGGCCAGTGCGTCCGCACGCACATTGCGATTCTGGACGACGCGGCCTACCGGGCTTTTGCCTGCAACCCCGCGACGGTCCACGCCGCCATCCGCCGGGCCGACGACGCGCACGGTACGATGCCGCTGCGGCCAATACTCGATTCGCTGCGATTAGAAGTGCCACCACGTCTCGCACTCACAATCCCAGGCGACGTAGGCATCGATTGGCTTCTCAGCCTCACTGCGGACCTGCTCGAGGGCGAGCGGCTGATCGTCGCCGGCCTGAGAGAGGAGCTCGCCACACTGAACGCACTCGCCTATGCTCTGCCGCTGGCCGTCCGACGCGAATTGTCAGTCTCCTGCGGCCTGCGCTACGCGGCGGCGCGCCGTCTGCAATTGAGCTTCGTCACGCGCGACGGCGACGACCTGCAACGTGCCGTTCGCGGGCAATCCCTCCAATACCACGACATCGCGACGACGCCGCAGCCGAAGACGGCTCCCTACGACAGTTGGCTGCGGCTACTGCGACGCTGGTTCGAGACAGGCCGTGCGGGCGACGTCGCGGCGCTCACGACCGCGCTGACCACCGACACCTCTCCAACAACGCTCAATCGCATCGCCAGGGTTTGGACCCACGTCGACGCGACCGGCAACTGCAACGATCCCCCCTCAAGCCCATCGGCAGCCACGTGAGTACGGCTCGGGAATCGAGAAAGAGCAACACCCTCAGCCACCTGGACCATCGCCCACGGGCTTGCCGTTTGGTGATCCGGCCCACTCTGTCCCGGCGAAGCCGTTCAATCGGGCAACCCGAGGTGCCCGAGCAACTCCGCCAGCCCATAAATGACATGATCGGCCTCGTCGGCCCAACTCGGCCGAACCACATCGCGATCGAGCAGCAGCACCGTCGTGCCACCGGCTGCGGCACCGCAGAGAATGTCGTAGTGGAAGTCGCCCACGGCCCACGTCCCGCGCGGCGCAACGCCCAGGCTGCGGCAGATGTCCAGAATCGGCTCAGGGGAGGGCTTCACCGGCCCATCGTCCCGCGTTCGGACCCAATCGAAGTCGATCGCGTGGCGGGCCTGAAAAACCTCGACCGACCGCGTGGAGTTCCGCGTCATCAGCGCCGCAGGAATGCCTGCCGCGCGGACGGCGGCGACGACGCGAGCCGCATCGGGCTGCAACACGCTCTCGGCCGCCGCGTGATCCTCATATCGTTGGAGAATGTCCTCGCCCCGGGCGCGCGGCTCGACCGACATGCCGGCCAAAGCCTCGAGGATCGGGCCGTTGCCGGCACCGATCTCTTTGCGAATCTCGTCGAAATCCAACGCCGGACGCGTCAGCGTACCGTCCATGTCGAAGATGACGGCCTGGCAAGATGTGCGGGCTGTGCGCTCCGACGTCATCGTTGGGATCTGGTGAGGAGACCGAACGCCTACTTCTTGGCCACGGCCACCGGGTGAACCATCTTGTAGGCGGCGCGATTGTCGGAGAAGTCCAGCACCTCGACTTGCTTCATGCCGGCCTCGCGAGCGGCGGCGAAGACATTAGCCTTCGTCACGGTTCGAACGCTCTTGGGCAGAACCACCCAGATGGCCCCCTTGGGTCGAAGCCGTCGAGAGAGGTCGCCGATCTGTCGCAGCTCCGCAGCACGCTCGACGCCGAGCATGACCATGTCGCAACGACCGTTCGAGCCGGACATCACCTTGGTCTTCTTGGACTCGAGCGAACTCATCAGCTCGCTGTCGTCGATGTTGAGGATCTGGACCGTGTTGCCTTCGCAGACGCCGAGCTTGTCGGCGAGGGTCTGGGGATTCTGAACGTAGGCGGTCCACTCTTCGGCGGCGCGGACGCTGCTGATCGTGAGCGCGACCGGGTTTCCGTGAAAGCTGAATTGAATCGTATCGCCCTTGCGGCGCGGATTCGCTATCTCGGCGAGACGGAAGCGATACTTCGTCGCGCCGGCAAAATCGATATGGTCCACGTCAAGACGGGCCACGCCTTCGTATTGTTCTCGCCCCACTCGCAGCTTGCAGGCTGATTCCGTTGCCATTAACTCGTTCCTTCCTGATGCCAAGTCTCGCCCCGCAGCCCATCCGTCGTCGGGCACGCTCGCAATAGGAGCTGCGGTCCCCCGAGAACACCAACCCGCCTTGCCAATGCCCCGTCGACGGAGAAGCGAACGTGTGGGCCACGGATGAGTCCAAACGTGCCAAAGAAACGGAGGGCCCCCGAAGGAACCCTCCGACTTTACGCAACACGCTGTACAGGCTCGTCGCTCGCCATGGAGGCGGATTATAACAGTTTCACCGGAATCCGCAAACCCGCTACTTCTTCTTGCTCTCGAGATGGGCCAGGGCTGTGAAATCTTCGAGCGTCGTCACATCGCCCTCCACGCGACCCTTCGTGGCGACTTCGCGAAGCAATCGTCGCATGATCTTGCCACTGCGCGTCTTAGGTAACGTGTCGGTGAACCGAATATCCTTCGGGCGGGCGATCGCGCCCAACGTCCGGGCGACGTGCTTCTTCAGTTCATCCTTCAGCAAATCATCAACCGCAAAATCGCCCTTGAGTGTCACAAAGGCCGCAATCGCCTCGCCCGTCAACTCGTCGGGAAAGCCGATCACCGCCGCCTCGGCAACCTTGGGATGCGAGACGAGGGACGATTCCACTTCGGCCGTACCGAGTCGATGGCCGGCCACCTTGATCACATCATCAACGCGTCCGGTGATCCAGACGTACCCGTCCTCGTCGCGGCGAGCGCCGTCGCCGGTGAAATAGACGCCCTCGATTTCTTTCCAATAGGCCTTGCGATAGCGAGCCTCGTCTCCGTAGATACCGCGCAACATGCCGGGCCACGGTTTGCGAACAACGAGCAGGCCGTTCTCGTTAACGGGGACTTCCTTGTTCTCACGATCGACCACGGCCGCATCGATGCCCATGAAGGGAAGCGTGGCACAACCCGCCTTCGTCGGCGTGACGCCCGGTAGTGGCGTGATCATCACACCGCCCGTTTCCGTCTGCCACCAGGTGTCAACAATCGGGCACCGCTTTCCGCCGATTTCCTCGTTGTACCAATCCCATGCGGCCGGGTTGATTGGGTCCCCCGCGCTGTCCGACACACTGCTGGCTGTGTGGCAGGTCT
>CAYYPB010000203.1:0-5556 GCA_964473405.1 uncultured Planctomycetaceae bacterium | reverse complement strand
CGCCGCAGCGCACGCGCCCGCGCACAAGACCGCGCACTCGCTATCACCCCGATGACGGCTGTGCGTAGGTGACCTCAAACCGCCGAGTCCACTCTATCAGATTCAGCCATCGCCAGACACGCCATTCCTCGCCCGTCGCAGCCTTGCTGGAAGTCTTGCAGGCCTCCCACACGCTCTCGGCGACATCCAAGTCGATGGCCGGAATCCGCGCCGCCGCGTCGCTCCGCAGAGTGCGGCGCACCCACGGGTCCAGCGCCATCAGCCATTGACGCATGGGCGTCACGAAGCCCAGCTTGTCCCGCCGGTCTAGAATGGGGTCGGGCACAATGCCCCGCATCGCGCTGCGGAATACCGCTTTCGACAAGCCTTCACGATCGATGAGGTACTCGTCCGGCAAACTGAAGACGAACTTCGTCAGCTTGGGCGTCAGAAATGGCACGCGGCTCTCGATCGAGAAGGCCATCGAGTTCCTGTCCTCATACCGCAGCAGGCTCGGAAGCCCCTGCGTGGTCAAGCTCTGCAGAAGATACTCCTTGAGGACGTTCGCCGATCGTGTGTAGTTCAACGGGCCAGTGTGAACTCCGCGTTCTCTGAACCAAACCGAGTTCATCCAACTAGGGACCATCTCCTTGCCAATGAGACGGCGTGCCGGCCCTTGGAGCGAGGCCGGCAGCAGGAACTCACCGGCGAACGCCAGGAGCCATTTCTTGCTCGCGCCCGGCCACTTGGACGCGCGATCCAGGAATCTCGTTGCCTCAACCCACCGACCACGTCGCACGAGAGCCGCCAGTCGAGCCGGAAAATAATGACGATAGCCCGCGAGCAACTCGTCGGCACCTTGGCCATCCAGCATCACTTTGATGCCGGCTTCGCGGGCAAGTTGAAACACTCGATACTGAGCATAGATGGACGTGCTACCGAACGGTACGTCCTGTACATAGACCATCTGTTCGAGGTCAGAGGCCAACTCGTCGGGCGCTGCCCTCACCTTGTGGGCGATGGCCCCCGTGGCATCGTTCATGACGTCCATCCATCGCTCTTCGCTGATCGCGTGGTCCGCGGCGACGAAGCTGAATGTGTGCAGGTCCAACTTTTGACCCTGTAAGTGCCTCATCGTGGCGACGATCGCCGACGAATCGATGCCGCCCGACAGAGCGGTGCCCACTGGCACGTCGCTGCGAAGGTGTAGCCCGACGCTCTCGATGAACAGCTCGCGCAAGTGCTGGGAGGCATCCTCGAACGAGATATCTATCTTTTCGTCTAAATCAATGCCCCAGTAGCGGCCTGACTGAATCGCGGAGAGATCATCCAGGGGAACCTCTAGAAAACAGGCCGACGGGAGTTGCTTGATTCCGGAGAACATCGTCTCCTCACCCGAATCGCCGCTGCCGTGTCGCAGGTAGCGGTAGACCTCTTGCGGGTTGGCCTGGCGGCTGGTGGACGTGGCCTCCAACAGCGTCTTGATCTCAGAAGCGAAAGCGAACCGTCCGTTGTCGACCATGTAGTACAGTGGTTTGATGCCGAAGAAGTCCCTGGCCAGAAAGAGCGTTCGGTCGCGTGTGTCCAGGATCGCGAAGGCAAACATGCCGATGAACCGCGCGATCGCATCGCGACCCCACTGGCAGTATGCCGCAAGGAGAACCTCCGTGTCGGAACCGGAACTGAACGTGTGTCCGAGCGCGGAGAGTTCGTCTCGAAGCTCGATGTAGTTGTAGATCTCGCCGTTGAAGACGATGTAGTAGCGCCCATCCGGACTGCCCATGGGTTGCCAACCCGCCTCTGTGACGTCCAGGATAGACAGCCGGCGATGAACCAGGACCGCCTCGGCACGGTCCATGCCAGAGGTCGGATCCCGACCGATGTTGACACCGGCTCGCGAGTAGGTCAGCACGCCAACGTCATCGGGGCCGCGCCGCCCCAACAGCTCTGAAGCTCGCTGTGCGAATCCTCGATCCAGTCGGCCGACCGTTTCGACCATGAGCCCGGCTATCCCACACATAGACCACTCCTCCCCCGGGACGACCGAGAATCACGGTGCAACTCAAGCTCGATCCGTCCGATCGACATCCTCACCACTCGGGCAGCAGCCTGCGGGAGGCACAGAGCCCCCGTTCCGCGAAGCCATCGAAGTCGTCATCGCCATTTGCGGACGCCGCCTGCCAACCCCATCCGCCCTTGTCCTCGGGGGGGGGCATGATAGCGGGTGTCAGTCGCCGTTCCCATCGAACCCCGGATCTCTGCGGGACGTACTCAACTCGCCACGCGACGCGCCCCCGCGCAATTGGCGTAGGTCGCAGTGGTGAACCCGCTCGCCTCCACGAGTCGAGGGAGCAAGGCGTTTCGACTTCGGCAGCGATTCCATGGGGGGCTCCAGTCTCGACGAACCCCTCAGCGCTCACGCCCGCTGTGTACGCTTGCGAGCCCAACGCATACAATCGTCCCGGCCGGCCTGCGGCAATAGTGTTGCTGATCCGTGCCTTGGCCGATAAGACTGGAAGCCGCGATCTTTGTCGCGACCCGAAGCCGCTAAGCTACTGCAAATACACGACTTAGGCCAGAACGGGCGGTCGGCTGACGGGGACGGAGTCTGCCCAGAACTCGCGGTCAGGCCGCGACCTGCGGACGGGCCTGTTTCCGGCGCCGAGAAGGCGATGTCGGGCCCACTTCGTTTCGGCTCCCTCGGCGTCCCACGAAAAGAGCGATCCTGTGCATGGCGACGATCGGACACACACTCACAGGTCTGTCACTCGGCGGCTTTGGATCGCCCGGAATCCGTGGCAAGACGATGCCGCATCTGTGGCCGGCCCTCATCGTGCTGCTGGCCCATGCGGTGGATCTCGTCGAGTGGGGAGCCGCCATCGTCCTGGGCACGTCGGGAGACAGTCACTTCCTGACACACTCTCCGCTGTCGACGGGCATTCTCGTGCTGCTGATCTGGATCGTGCTGGCGTTCGCCGCGAAGGTTCGAAGCCCCTTGATCTTCGGCATCGTCGCGGCCGCCGTGTTCAGCCATCTTCTGCTGGATATGTCCTCGGTCCGCTTTTTCGTCGCACAAGCCTACGCCGATCGCGATGCGTATGACCTGCCTCAGTTCGAGCAGGCCCTTGTCGCGGAGATATGGATCTTCGGCTTGCTGTTCGTCCTCGTCTCACTGGGGCGGGCGGTCCTTCAGCAATCTTGCCCAAGAAGGGGCCGCGTAGCCGGATATGTGCTTGGCATCGCGGTCGTCGCAGCGGCGACCACGCGGCTCCCGGCTGTTTGGGTACCTGCCTATGCCGTCTCGTTGGCACATGCAGCCGTTCTCCTGCGAAGGAGGTTTCACCCTCGCCAGCTCTGGGGCGTCGTCCTCCTTCTGCCCGTCCTGGTTTTCATGCTCGTCGAGGCAACTGCGGCCCACCTGACCGCGACGGGCGTGAACCTAGTGCGAGCCGGCCGTGACCGTGAGGCTATCAAAGTCCACGAGCGTGTGTTGGCGCTACCCACGCGAGAGTCGCGATCCTGGAACCACGCTCTGATCGGAGAAAGCTATGAACGTCTCGGGGAACCCGCGTTGGCAGAAGCGGCCTTCGCCGCGGCGCTGAGGGACTCCGAGGCATCGGCGTGGGCCACGATCTTCCTGGCTCGGTTCTACATGCGACAGCGGTGGCGGGACACACCGTTCTTCAGGCCCTCCAAGGCCGGGTCGTTGCTGGACCAAGCAGCCCGCATGCCCCACAACCCGCGTGTGTCGGCGCTCGCGACAAAGCTGCGCGCCGACTTGAAGACGCGGGGTTGGACCGACTAGCCACGGGGGCCACCTTGCGGCGATCCCAGGAACCGTGCATGCCCCTAGATGATGTCAAACGCTATGCCGGCCACCTGTTCTGGACGCTGAGCAGCCAGGCGCTCGAGTTGGCACCCATTCGGTTTGTGCTTTTCCCTCTGGTGGCCTACTTCGTGGGGGCCGAGGGTTTCGGCGCGCTGGTGACGGCACAGGGCGTGGTCCTGATGCTGGGCGTCGCGCCGGCACAGGGCTTGGCGGCGGGACTGTTTCGAGACGTCGCGCAATACCCTCGCGAGAAGCACCCGCAGTTCTACGTCACGTCACTGCGGCTATGTCATCGCGCGATGCTGGTCATCGTTCTGATCGGCGTGGGAGCCACCGTCGTTGTCGGAGCGTTGGACGCCGCGCCTCGACTCGTGCTGCTCTGCGTGCTGGCCATGACGGTGTCACTGTACGCCGAGAACCAGTATTTCCTCACCTTGTCGGAGCTGCAAGTCAACCGCAGATTCACTCGCCGAGCGGCCCAAGAGGGGATCCGAGCGGCGTTGACCTTGAGCGGGGGCATCCTCGGGATGCTCGCTGGCGGTGCGGTCGGCACGGCGTGCGGACTGGCGGTAGGCCAGTCGATCTCGTACGCGATCGTGCGTCATCAACGCCGCAGCTGGTTCACCCAGCCGTCCGACGCCGAAATGGGCGCCAAGCTCAAGGCCGTGTGGTTCTACATGGCCCTCGCCAGCATTCTGGCGCTGTCCGGGCAGTATCTCGTGCGAATCCTGTTGAGCGTCTGGCACAGCTTGGCGGAAGTGGCCGTCTTCTACGGCGCCAGCGCCGTACTGAACTTGTTCTTGATCCCGGTCAGTTGCAGCGGGGTCTTGCTACTCAGCATGCTCGCGCGACACCGGTCGATGTCCCAACTATCCGGCCGAGCCAAGGGCTATGTAATGCTGCTTGTCTTCGTGGCCGCCTGTGCAATGCCGCTCATGCTGCATCTGTGCGGTCCGATCGCGCTTCGGATTCTATTCCCGAAGCTCGCCGAGCAATCGCTTCCGCTGCTGCACATCGTTGTGTGGGCGGCCCCCTTTGCCTGTCTCTCGCTTCTACTTCGACCGCTGGTGATCAAGTTCGGCGCCACTTGGCACGTTCCAACGGTCAACGGCGTGGCCCTGGCGAGCTACTCGCTGCCGTGCCTGCTGCTGATCCCCTGGTATGGTCTGCGTGGAGCGGCTTGGGCATTGCTGACCGGACATGCAGTCACGGGGTTGTTCTGGTTGGTCCTGTCGTTGCGGGTGTTCTTGAAGCCGAGCGCGTCAGTCGACCGCTGACGCCTCTCGACACTGCAGTGAGCATTGGACCCGCGGGCCGCATCGATCACACCACGGCCGCGAGCAACCCAACCATCGCCGCGCGTCCTCCGTGGAAGACCGAAAGGCCCTGAGATCTCATGGATTTCTTCGAGTCATCACCCATCATTCAGCGTTTCCAGCAAATACTCGAATCGGAGTATGCTGGAATACTACTGCCCGCTCTACTCATCGCAGTTTGCATTATGGGCTTGCTGGTGGCTTCCCAGGCATATCGACCGCTGCTCCTTATGCTGTTCGTTGGACAGATGTTTTCACAATCGGGTGGCTCGACGCAGGGTGTATTGACGCTAATGCGTTTCGCCTCGCTCTTTGCGCTTGCGATCTTGGGCATCCGCGGATTGAGCGGCATGCGGGGCACGCAGAAGTGGATGATCCTCTACGCTCTGGGCATGCTCCTGCTGATGCCCATGTCAGATTATGTGTCCTGGA
>CAYYPB010000202.1:0-5564 GCA_964473405.1 uncultured Planctomycetaceae bacterium | reverse complement strand
GGGACGCCCCTGGACACAATCGGCCGCTATTCTTGCGCGATTCCTAAGCGGCTACCGAACGGGCACAGTGGCGCCCGACCCTGTGCCGCCGGTCAGGAGATTGGTGAGGGAACCGGTACTTCCACCGGGCAGCAGGCCGGACAGGGAATTGTTGCCGCTGACGAGATTCAGCGACGTGAGGAACTGATTGATGATGTCGAGGACGCTCAGCAGGATCATCTCGAACGTCTCACCGATGAAGCCAGGGCTGTCGTCCACATTGCCATCAAACAAATCGAGCGTGCCGTTGTTGACCGCGAGGCCCTGCTGGACGTAGAGGCCGGGCGCACGGTTCTGCAACGCCCCGCTCGTGACGGTCGTGAACTGGCCATCCGCAGTGATGACGGGCTGCCGCTCGTTGCCGGTGGGCTGCTGGGGTGCCGAGCCGTTCGGATCCGTCGTCGGAGGCGTGATGGGCGGGATGATCTGCGCCTGAATGAACGGCACGGCTACCAGAGCGAGCACGGCCACCGCCACAACGGCCATCACCGGCCGACCGACAAAGCGTTTCATCAAAGTCTTCATCACATCCTCCACTAAGGTGCCACACAAGAACAGCGTGAGTCGTCGACCCGCCAAACGGCAAGCCAGCGGGGCCGCGACTGGACACAATCGGCCATGTTGTTCTTGCGCCACTCCCAACGCGCGAGCGAACGCCAAGAGGCTCCGCCGAGTCTGGGCTTGGGCCCAACACGGTGGATTATAGACCATATCGGCCTTCGAGTCGCAAGACCTTGGCCTATCCCCCGAGCGATCTCGCCACATTCAGACATGCCGGACCGAGGCGGGTCGTTCTCGTGGACGTCAACGCAGCGAGGAGAATGCGTAAATCCGCCGGGGACGTCGGGCCTTGCTTCCCCTGAAAACCCGATAAGCGAATGCGAATAGTCCATGGTCCCCAAAACACGCCCAACTGGCAGGACTCACAGCAGCCCCAGAAACATGTCGTTCCTGCGGGTCTTCTGAACGGTCAAGGTAGGGCGTACTTGGCCGAACGTCTCTTGACTGGATGTTCCGATGTGGCCCGGCCGTGGTGTTGGTGGACCGAACGACTCAATACGACAGCGCTAGAATGTCCCTCGCGAGCCGCAAACTTCAGTTTGCGCGGACGTCCGCGCGGGCTGAAGCCCGCGGCTCGCTTGATCGGCGTGGAATCCAGCGCTGTCATATTAATGAGGAGGGAAGAGAACCATGAGAACCAGAGCATTGATTTCGAGCGGTTTGGTGCCGTGCCTGTGCGATTCCATGGCCTTCGCGGAAGATCTCACGGCCGAACAAAACGGCGTCATCCTCAATCTGTCCGGTCGTCAGCGCAAAGGAGGTTTCCGAACAGAGTAAGGAAGAAGCGGCATCTGCCATGCTCCTGATCCTCGGCGTCACGGAACTGTCAGTATTGATGGCACTGGCTACGCCGCTCTTTCTCGTCAGGCGACTCTCCAAGCTACTGCGCAGCCTGGCCGACCGTCTCGACAACGGCGCTCACCAGGTCCAGGGAGCCGCCGCGCAGGTTTCGTCCGCATCGCAAGAGTCTGCCTCCGGAGCCTCCGAGCAGGCATCATCACTCGAAGAAACGAGTGCCGCGTTCGAGCAGATGGCGGCCATGACACGCACGAGCGCCGACAATGCGCGGCAGGCATGCGAGCTCACTGGAGCCGCCAGGACCGCCGCCCAAATCGGCGATCACACGATGGTGCAGTTGAACGAAGCAATGGACGGCATCAGCGAGTCGTCCCAGAAGATCAGCAAGATCATCCGAGTGATCGAGGAAATCACCTTTCAGACGAACCTACTGGCCCTCAACGCCGCAGTGGAAGCCGCCAGGGCCGGAGAACATGGCAAGGGCTTCGCTGTCGTCGCGGATAAAGTCCGCACCCTTGCCCTGAGGGCGGCTCAGGCCGCGCAGGAAACAGCCGGTCTCACTGGCGATTCGGTGGACAAGGCCCAGAGCGGTGCCGCCATTGCCGGCGAAGTCGGCAAAGCGCTCAGCGGCATCGTCACTGACGTCACCAAGGTATCGGATCTGATCGACCGCATCAGCAGTTCCTCACAGGAGCAGGCACAAGGTGTGGACCAAATGAACACGGCCGCCCACGAGTTGGCCGGTCAGGCAAGCGGCCTCATGGCGGTCGTCGATGAACTCGCCGCTATCGTAGGAGGAACCGGCAGCAGTGCCGCCGGTTCCAAATCCAAGGCCACCGCGAGACAGACGACGTGCGGATGACGCGCCCGACCACTCCATATCTCCCACACCTCGCCAACGGCAGATTTGATCCGAAGACACCGCCCGACGTAGAATCCTTGGGAGGAGTCGTCCGCGCAATCGGCGACACATGACCGTCCCCGGGAGAACACCGTGTCCGAGGAAAGCAGACAACCTGACACGCGACGAACCATCGGGATCACGATGGGCGATCCCGCCGGCATCGGTGCCGAAGTTCTGATCAAAGCACTCGCGGACCATTCCGTCCGGTCGCGAGCCAGATTCGTCGTCTACGGCATGATCGAGCAGATTGCCTACGCCGCCGATCTGGCCGAGCTGACGCCGTTCTGGACCCGATCGCCTCACGAATCGGTGTTCGACGCGCAGTCCAACCTGCGCATCGCCGACTTCGACGAGTTCTCGATCCCCGCACGCTCGTCGCGAGAGCCCAACGTCGAGGCGGGCCGTGCGTCGATGCGGTTTCTCGAAGAGGCGATGAGCGACCTTTGGGCGGGGCGAATCGACGCCCTCGTCACCGGCCCGATCCACAAGACAGCTTGGCAACTCGCCGGCTACCCGTTCGAGGGGCACACCGAGCTGCTGGCGAAGCGATTCAAATCGCGCCGGGTCACGATGATGTTCACGGGAGGGCCGCTGCGCGTGGCCCTGGCCTCGACCCACTTGCCGCTCTTTGAGCTGCGCAACGTGTTCACCATCGGCCGCGTCTTTCAGCCGATCGACCTACTGCATCAAGCCCTGCGAGATTGGTTCGCCATTGCCAGACCGCGCATCGCCGTCGCCGGCCTGAACCCACACGCCGGGGAAAACGGTCGGTTCGGTGACGAGGAAGCCCGCGTCATTCGCCCGGCCATCGAAATGGCCATCAACGCGGGCATCCATGCATCGGGCCCTTATCCGGCCGACACGATCTTCCGCCGCGCCGCCGAAGGGGAGTTTGACGCTGTCGTCGCGATGTACCACGACCAGGCGCTCATCCCGGTCAAGCTGATGGCGTTCGATCAGGCCGTCAATGTGACACTGGGCCTGCCCGTCATCCGCACGAGCGTGGATCACGGGACGGCGTTTGACTTGGTGGGCAAGAACAGAGCCGATCCCGGCTCGATGAAAGCGGCGATACGCCTGGCGGTCGAGCTCGCCGAGCAACGCCGAATTTCCGCCGACGCATCAGCGGCCTCTACCGCGCCGCGCTGCTAGAAAGAACACGGCCATCGGCGCGGCCATCAGAACGGGAAACGGCCCGCACGGGATGCCGAATAGGGCTGACGGCTCGCTGGGGAGCGGAGGCTCGTAGTCGACATCCGCCTCGCGGACGGGCACGCCGTCGCGAGCGATATCGATCGGAAGGCCCAGATAGTCCAAGGCCGTGGCCGCCGCGTCCATGGGGCGCCGCGGCTCATACAACGTGCGCCCCGAGGCGATGGTCGGGCCGTTGAGAATGAACGGAACGTGCCGATCCTCGGGGATGTTCATCCAGTGCGTGTTGTCGTGACCACCGTGGTCCGCCGTTGCGATGACCAGCAGTTGGTCGCGCAATCCCTTCTCGCCATAGGCATCCAGAACCCGACCGAGGGCCGCATCATCGCGCGTCACCTGCTCGAGGTACGGGTCGCTCATCCAACCGTGCGTGTGCCCCGCCCCGTCCGGTTCGCCGAAGTGGAGGAACACCAGGTGGAGATCGGTCTCGGCAATGGTCTTGACGAGTTCATCGGCGATCAGATCCACGTCTCCGATGACCTTGATGACGGTCGCGGTCTCGTCCGGGCAGAGGAAGGTGAGCTTGCCCTTGTTGACGAAGAACCCGACCCCCATGCCGGCCTCCTTGGCAACGTCGAAGATGGTCGGCGACGAAATGTGGTCCGGCAGCGTCATGTTGAGGATCACCCCGTGATGAAGAATGCTCAGACCCGTGACCATCGAGGCGTGATTGGGCAACGTGACAGGGGGAAGCTCGGCGAGGGCCTTCTCTTGATAGCTCCCCGTCTGAATCAGGCGATCCAGCACCGGCGTATCCGTGGCCGCAATCGCGTCTGCCCTGAGCCCATCAAAACTGACGAGCAGCACATAAGGCGTTGGGTCGATCGTCGCCGCCGTCACGGGTTTGACGACGATCTGCTCTCGGTCTTTCGTGGGCTTGGCCGCCACCGGCTCGGTCGTCACGTCGTTCGATTGGCACGCCGCACTCGATAGAGACGTAGCCAGCAGCACCAACAAGAATCTGAGGGTCATGGTTCCTTCCAAGGCCGCGCAAACGCGGCTGATTCGTTCGAGGTCTCCCAGAGGCATGCCTTACACCGCAGGCACCGACGAGAAGAGTCTAGCCGCCCGCTGCCCCCCCGGCCAGAGCCGGCAGCAAGTGAGCGTGCATCGTGCGAGATCCGGCCAGGATCGGTAGATCCCCATCCCGGTAGACACCTACATCCACGGGCCAAATCGCCCCACCCCGGTGATCGGTGAGAACGCCTCCCGCCTCCGTAACGAGTAGCCCGGCGGCTGCAATATCCCAGAGCTTGCATTCCATCGCACAAGCGGCATCCGCCATCCCCGCCGCTACCCACGCAAGGTGCAGACACACGGAACCCTGGTTACGAAACGGATAGCGGTCCATCCACTTTCGCACGGACCCGGGAACAGCGCGACGGCGGAATGACGAGATCATGATCGTCGAGTCGTCGTCAAGGGGACGCTCGGCAATGCGCAGCGGCTGGCCGTCCACCAAGGTCCCGCCGCCGAGATGGGCGGAATAGACTCTGCCGGTCGTGGCGTCGTGGATCGCGCCGGCGACGGGATGGCCGTTGTGCAGTACGCCGACGGAGGTCGCATAGACGCCGATATCACGCGCGAAGTTCCGCGTCCCGTCGATCGGGTCGATCACCCAGCAATATGGCCCCGTGAGGTCGGCCGCCCCCACTGTCGGGCCCGATGCCTCTTCCCCTAGGACAGCGTGCTGAGGATACCGCCTGCGGACGGCTTCGAAGATGGCGTCCTGTACCGCGACATCGGCGTCCGTCACGAGCGAGTCATCGGCCTTCCGCGAGATGATCGCTCGGCCGAAGTACCGCGCCGCAATACGCGCGCCCAACCGTGCCCATTGGCAGGCCGCGGCATGAAGCTCCTCAGTGGAAAGGTCGTCGGGCATTGCACGCCCATCCTGCCGACAACGCCGCCAACAAGCAAGCCGGCGCGATGGACATGCCCGATAGCCCCGGGGCAATCGCAAGAATGATGCGGCGGCCGCTTGGCGACGTGGTTCTAGTGCATCGTCACGCGTAATGTTGCGGGTTACGCGGTTCCCGCGGGTTATCCG
>CAYYPB010000201.1:0-5571 GCA_964473405.1 uncultured Planctomycetaceae bacterium | reverse complement strand
CGGGCTGCGTCTCGGCGGCGTGACGATCCCGTTCGACCGGCAGGCGACTGGCCACAGCGACGGCGATGTTGTGCTTCATGCCGTGATCGACGCGATCTGCGGGGCGGCGGGCTTGCCGGATATCGGCGAGCATTTCCCGGATACCGATCCGCAATACAAGAACGCTGACAGCGGGACACTGCTCCGCACGGTCGTCGAAGAGATGGCTGAAATGGGTTATGCTGTCATGAATGTGGACGTGGTGGTCCACGCCGAGCGGCCCAAGCTCTCGCCTCACAAGGAGGCGATTCGCCAAAGCGTGGCGGGGCTCGTGGGCTTGCCGGTCGAGCGGATCAGCATCAAGGCCAAGACGAACGAGGGCACCGATGCCATCGGCCGCGGCGAGGCGGTTGGCTGTACGGCCATCGTCGGACTGACGGTGACGGACGGATGAATGGCCACAATTTGGAGTGTAATGCGGTGCGAACGGCAACGACCCCGCAGGGGTCACGGAATACAGCCCCGGGTGGAGCGCAGCGGAACCCGGGGAGAGGATGCCCCCAATCGGATTCAGCCCCGGCAGGGGCGACGGAATGCCGAGCACATGCGACCGGCTTGATCGAGGGGGCATACCGTCTTGCAGCCCTCTACCGCCCCTCCGGGGCTAACTGCATGTTTGCGTCTGGGTCCACGGGTTCCGCTGCGCTCCACCCGTGGCTACTATCCGCCGCCCCTTTGGGGCGAAGAGCTTTGACGAAAACGGTCCATCCGATGGAAACGACCCAACAGGAACCAACCGGCCCATGACACTGCGCGTTTACAACACATTGACGGGCGAAAAAGAGCTATTCGAACCCCAACGCCCCGGCGAAGTTAGCATCTATCTCTGCGGCCCGACGGTCTACAAGCCGGCGCATATCGGCCACGCCGTGGGCCCGGTGATCTTCGACGTCATCAAGCGATACCTGACGTTCAAGTCGTTCAAGGTCACATGGGTCGTGAACGTGACGGACGTGGAAGACAAGCTGATCGCCGAGGCCAAGGCCCAGGGTCGGGAGATGCTCGATCTGGCCCGCGACCTGGAACAGCAGTACATCGATGCGCTCAGCGCACTCGGCGTCAAGTCGATCGACCACATGCCGCGGGCGAGCGAGCACATCACCGAGATCATCGACCACATTCAACAGCTCATCGACAAGGACTATGCCTACGCGGTCGATGGCGATGTCTACTTCGACGTGTCCAAGGACGAGGACTATGGCAAGCTGACCAATCGCAGCGCCGACGACCAGACGGCCGGCACGCGGGAGGGGCTCGTTCAGGCGGCCAAACGCAACGCCGGCGACTTCGCCCTGTGGAAGGCGGCCAAGCCCGAGGAGCCGGACAACGTCAAGTTCGACTCGCCCTGGGGGTCGGGCCGGCCCGGCTGGCACATCGAGTGCTCGGCGATGGCGATGAGGTACCTCGGCGAGACTTTCGACATTCACGGCGGCGGCATGGATCTGAAGTTCCCGCACCACGAGAACGAGATCGCCCAGGCCGAGTCCGCGACGGGCAAGCCGTTCGCCAAGTATTGGCTGCACAACGGCCTGACGCGGTTCAATACGAAGAAGATATCCAAGTCCGATCCCGAGTTCGAACGGATCATGGCTTCGCTGCAGCTCAACAACCTGCTCGAAGCGCATCCAGCCGAACTGCTGAGGTTCTTGATCCTCCAGTCACAGTATCGCTCGCCCATCGACTTCTCCGACGAGGCGATTCAGGCGGCCAAGACGGGACTGAACACGTTCTATCGCCTGCTCGAGCGGCTCGAGCGAGCGATGGGGGCGGACCCGTATCAGCCCACGATGCAGATCGATCAGATTCGCACGGCGGACTTGGGGCCCGACGCGAAGCGGTGCATGGATGAGGTGATGGCGCTGCGCGTGCGATTCCTCGAGGCAATGGACGACGATTTCAACACCGCTGGTGCGATCGGGGCGCTGTTCGAGATGGCGGGGGCACTCAATCGGTTCCTCGACGATTCGCGACTGGAAACAAAGACGGATGACACGGCGGCGGCCACGGCCCGAGCGGCGGGCGGAACATTCGTTTTCCTGGCGGGCCTGCTGGGTCTGCTGACCGCTCGGCCCGAGGAGCCGGCGTTGGAGGGCGATTCCAAAACGGCCGATCTGCTCGATCTGCTGGTCGAGGTCCGCCGCCAGACGCGAGAGGCGAAGCAATACGCGATCGGCGACCACATCCGCGATGAACTCGCCAAGATCGGCATCACGCTGGAAGATCGCAAGGACGGAACGCAGTGGCGGATGGAGTAGCGAGGCGGTCGGATTCGGATGGCGCTGCGCAAAGCGGTGGTTTCATCGTCCTCGGCGTGGACCCGGGCCTCGAGCGGACGGGATACGCTGTGCTCGATGTTGGCGCGGACAAAGTGATCGACGCCGGGCTCGTCCGCTCGGATACGGCCCGGCCTCTCGCCGAGCGGCTCCGAGAAATAGACGCCGGCATTCGTGAGATTCTGGCAGACCATACCGTGAGCCTCGTCGCCGTGGAGGACTTGTTCGCCCACTACAAGCATCCGAAGACGGCCATCCTCATGGGCCATGCTCGGGGCGTCGTGCTGTTGGCGGCGGCTCGCGGGCGGATCGAGGTGATGAGCCTGGGCGCCACGCGCGTCAAGAAAGCCCTGACCGGCAACGGCCATGCCAGCAAGGTACAGATGCAAAGGGCGATCATGACGCGGCTGGGCCTTGCGTGCGAGCCGGAGCCGAACGACGTCGCCGATGCGATGGCCGTTGCGCTGTGCGCGGCGATGGAACGGAACGACCGTGCGGCAGCGAACATCGAGGGCGCGACCAGCAGATGATCGTCAGAATCAGCGGACAGCTTTGCGACGTCACCGAAGAGACGGTCGTCATCGAACGCGACGGCGTCGCTCGTGAGGTCATGATCCCGGGCTATGCGGTGGTCGAACTCGGCGCTGCCAAGGGCCAGGGCATGACCCTACACACGATGCAGTATCTCGAAGGGAGCTCGGCCGGCGGCAACCTCACGCCGCGGATGATCGGCTTTCTCCACACCGAAGATCGGGCGTTCTTCACACGGTTCATCACGGTCAAAGGTCTCGGCGTAAAAAAGGGTCTGCGCGCCCTGGCCGCACCGGTGGCTCGCATCGCCTCGTACATCGAGTCGGGAGACACCAAGGCGCTTTGCGCGCTACCCGGCATTGGCAAGCGGATGGCCGAACAGATCGTCGCCCAGCTTCGCGGCAAAGTCGGCGAGTACGCCTTCGCTGCTGACGCGAATGTTCCAGAGGCGGCCAAGCACGAATTCACGAACGATCAACGCGATGCGATCGAGATCATCGTCGCCTGGGGCGACGGGCGGGCCGACGCCCAACGCTGGATTGCCCGGGCCGCACAGTTGCACGCCGACGTGTCCGGCCCCGAGGCCTGGGTGAAAGTGGCGTATCGAATCAAGAGCGGGTCGGAGGCATAGTATGACAGCGTTACGTCGCCACCCAGTGAAGAGCCGCGGGCTTCTGCCCGCGCGGACGTACAGCGCCGAGTGGCGTTTCCTCGGAGGGAGAGGCGGAGCCCCCGTGCTCAAGGCCGCCGACGGTATCGGCGCCGCGCGGGCTGAAGCCCGCGGCGCTTCCGTAAGTACGCAGCCCTGTCATAATAGGACGCTATGAGCCGAGAGCGAATCATCAGCAGCGAGGCCGGTCCGCAGGGCGAGGAACGCGTCAACTGGGCCCTTCGCCCGCAGTGCATGGACGAGTGGGTCGGCCAGACCGGGCTGATCGAACAACTCCGCATTGCCATGTCGGCCGCCAAGAAGCGCTCCGAACCGCTCGAACACGTCCTGCTCGACGGCCCGCCGGGTCTTGGCAAGACGACGCTCGCCCACGTGATCGCCGAGGAGATGGGCGTCGCCGACCGCATCCGCGTCACGAGCGGCCCCGCCATCGTCAAGCAGGGCGAACTGATGAGTACGCTCACCAACCTCGAAGAAGGCGACATACTCTTCATCGACGAGATTCACCGACTCAACAGCGTCGTCGAGGAGTTTCTCTATCCCGCGATGGAGGACTTCCGCGTCGACTTCACGATCGAAGGCGGCCTCGGCGGGCGGACGGTCAACTTTCGGCTCAAGCGTTTCACGCTCATCGGCGCGACGACGCGCGCGGGAATGTTGACCGCGGCCATGCGCGATCGGTTCGGCCTGCGCTACCATCTGGACTTCTATGGCTCGGACGATCTGATGGAAATCCTCCGTCGATCGGCGCAACGGCTCGATATACAAGCCGACGGAGACTCGCTGCGGATGATCGCCGAGCGCGCGAGGGGAACGCCCCGTGTGGCCAACCGTCTGCTCAAACGCATCCGCGACTATGCCCAGGTCCGTGCCGACGGCAATGTCACATCAGGCATCGTCGAGAAGGCCCTGGCCATCGAGGAAATAGACGGGATGGGGCTGGACAAGCTCGACCGTGCGTTCCTGAGTGCCTTGATCACGACCTACGACGGTGGCCCGGCCGGTATCGAGGCCCTGGCCGCGACAATGGGTCAATCGCGGGATACGTTGGAGGACGTGGTCGAGCCGTTCCTATTGCAGAACAGGTTCCTCACGAGAACGCGGCAAGGCCGCTGCGCTACGCGAGCCGCCTGCGAGCATCTCGATTTGCCCTACCCCGAGAAGCCGGACAACGCCGACGCCGAAGAGGGCGAGCCGGGGCTGTTCGACGAGTGAGCGCTTCCCGTTGGGGCGAGGCCAAACACATGAGTGCGATTGCTTAGCCGCGCCCCAACGGGAAGCGCTTCTTCATGCGCGCGCCGCACGACACACTTGAACATCCGCCGCGAGGCGTGTGCCCTTGATGAACGCTCTGGCGTTGGCTTCGAGGGCGGACTTGGGGAGTCGGGTTCGGGCGAGATCCCAGAACGTATCGGGCGCGACCGGCAGAACGCCTGATCCGAGCAGACACCCGAGCATGACGAGATTCATCGATTTGATCGACCCGGCGTCAATGGCGCACTGCGTGGCGTCGAACGTCAGTACGTTGGGTGTCACGGATCGGATCCGCTCTACGAGGTCACTGACGTCGGGATACTGCCCACCGCTTTTCTTGTGGACGAACGCCTGGGCGAGTACAAACGGCGTGATCGTCGCCGTGTTCATCGAGACGATCGTGCGGCTGGACATCGACGCGAGGGCACGGGCCGTCTCGATGGGTTCGAAACCGATGACGAAGTCCGCACCGCCATCCGGAATGACCGGGCTGTCGCCGGCGTCGACCAGGACAGAGGACTGCACGGAGCCACCGCGTTGGGCCATGCCGTGCAACTGGCCGCTGACGACGTAGTGGCCGAGTTCAACCAGACACTCGCCGAGCAGTCGAGCACAGGTGAGAACGCCCTGTCCGCCGGTTCCTACGATGAGGATTCGTCGGGCGGCGTTACGGGTTGTCGTGGCGGGTGTCATCTGTTTGGCACCCTGCTAGCGTTTTTCGGTGGAGAGGCGCCGGCTGTAGCGCGCGCGGACGGGAAAGACGCTCGAACGAATCAGGTTGTACCCGGCGAACTCCAGGAGCGC
>CAYYPB010000200.1:0-5575 GCA_964473405.1 uncultured Planctomycetaceae bacterium | reverse complement strand
TGGAGAGCCCGCGTGGGCCGGCCGGCGGGGCCGCGGGGAACGCCGGCAGGGGCGCGTCGGCATCATCCGCGGGTGCCGGGCCGCCGCGTAGCGTGGCCGCTCGCCATATCCAGTTCATATTCATGCTGCCCTCGACCGTCCGATCGCTGCGATGGCAGAGGAGGCAATCGGGTTCTGAGATGCCCGTGACGTCCCAGGCGGCGGGGCTGACGACGCCCGTTTGCGGATTGAGGAATGCGTAGTCTCCGTCGAGCGCCGGGTCGCGCCCGGATAGCTCGTAACCGAACTGCGATGTGTTGACGTTGTAGTAGCGATAGCCGTCGCGATCGAACTCGCCGGGCCCACCGCCGGGGTGGCAGATGCCGCAGAGTCCGACCCAGAAGAAGCTCGTCTTGTCGATCACCGATTCGTTCGCGTTCGTCTTGCTAGCCAACTGGCTGGCATCGGCGGAGGGCTGTCACGTCTTGCCATACATGCCGGGCGATCTCATGTAGGGGCGGCCGTCCCCGAAGAAATCGTCTTGCACTTGGACGTTGCCGGCCGGGTCCGTGCGGCCCTGTTGGAAGTGATAGGCGTTGGCGATCTGGTCGACATCGTGGCAGCCGGAGCAACTCTGCCGCGGGCTGTACGGCTCGGTGGACCCGACGACGATCGGCGCGCCGAGTCGGTCCATCATCGCGATGTCACCGTGTCCGGCAAGCGCCTGAAATGTGGCGTAGTCGGCCAAGTCCACATCGCCGTCGAGGTCGAAGTCGGTCGCGGCCGGACCCGGGGGTGGGGCGGTGTCGGGCCCGTGGAGATACCCCAGCATCGTCGTGAGATCGTCAAGGTCGACGAAGCCTGTGTTGTCAAAATCGCCGGGCACAGTGGCGAACGCCGCCGAGGCAAATGCCATCGCGAGCATCGCGGCGGCGGGAAGAATCCGTTTGCTTTGGGTGAGGCTCATGGTGTCAACTCCGAGATGCGGGGTGAAGGCCCGCGAAGGTTCCTATTGGCCGAGGAATGCATCGATGAACGGCTGAACGTCTTCGCCGTTGACGGCTCCGTCGTCGTTGAGATCGACCGCACAGATCGTGTATGCGTCGACGGGAACCTCACCGACGAGCAGATCCACGAATGCGGCAATGTCCAACACATCCACATCGAAGCTGCCGTCGGCGTCGGCCGTGATGCAGCGCGTGAAGGTGATCTCGCCGGCCGTGGGCCCCATCGCGACGACGGCGGGGCTCGCGGGCGACCACTTGGGGGCCGCGTTCACATAGTCGATCGTGTTGACGATGGGAGCCTGGAGCGAGAACCGGTAGGTTCCCAAACTCATGGGCGGGACGAACGAGCCGGACGCGATGATCTGCCCTTCGGTCGCTTGGCCTACGTGTGGCTCGACGTCGACGTCGAGCCCGAAGTTGCTGAGCGGGGGCTGCGCCGTCGGCGGGGCCCCGAAGGTGTTCTGCGCGCCGCCGATCTGGACGATGTCCACGGCACCGAAGTAGCCGACTCGCTCCGTGCCGAGATAGCCACCGAGAGGATTGCTGATGCCGGCGGGCCGTTGGAAGCCGGCCATCTCGGTGGGAACGGCGTCGGCGGGACGCAGGATGGCCGCGTCTGCGTTGTAGAGATCCTGTTCGAGGTCGACGATTACACAGGCGAGTCCCATGTTGTCGCCGGCCGTGGCCTTGGCAGTGATCGTCCACTCGATGGCGGGCAGCGGCGCGCCGTCTCGCAGATTGAGGCCGTGCTGAGGCGACAACAGGTCGAGCGTGACGACGCCGTCGGCAAGAGCGGGAGCCGCAGCGGCGAGCAACAGGACACAAGCAAGCATTCGTCGTTTCATGATGTACTCCTTGGTGCGAGGGGTCGTGAAGCCGCGCGTGAGGCGGGTCGCGGCCTGTGAAGGGGCGATGGGAACTCGCTCATCGGCCCGCCGTCAGGGCGAGGGCCGATTGCGATCAGATGGGGAACAGCGTCGCCGAGAGCCGCTGAACAGGCCCGGTTATCTGGTGATGCCGCAAAAAAAAGCGAACGGCGACCGGCCGAAACGAAGCGGTTCATCGTGAAGAGGGTCAGACGGTGATCGGCTCGACGGAGCATGCGGGCGGAAGCAGCGCAGTCGGGCGAACGCCTCGATAATGAGGCGGACGTGGGAGAGCGCAAGGACGCCCTTGACCTGTCGGCCGCTTGGGACTTCGGGCAGCTGCGTTCCATCGCTCTCTCTTCGTGCGTCCCCTTGCCTCGCAAAGGGCGTCCCCGTTCAGCTTAGGGCGCGGCCCGTTCTCCTCCGCCGCACGATTTGCTGAGGCCGGCACAAGGCCGCCGCTGTGAGTGGAACGGCGGCCTTGTGCGGCGAGACACCGACCAGTCTTCGCCGGTGCTGTTGCTTTCTCTATCTGAGCAGGACGTCCACCATGCAGGGGACGTCGGCCTCGTCGATGACTCCGTTCTCGCTGAAGTCGCAATACGTCAAGTCGTTCGAGTTCGTCGAGGCGCTGATGACGGCCTGCACGAAGGCTCCGATATCCAAGCCGTCCGAAGTACCATCCATGTTGATATCGCCGTTGAGGATGACCGTGCATCGCCCGCCGAGGCAGGGTACCGCGGAGCCGGTGCAAGGGTCACCGTCGACGCAGTAGGTCTCATTCGTGCAGTCGTAAGCAAAGGCCGTGGTCTGCGCGTAGGCGCCGATGTCGGCGGCGCCCTGATCGGTGCCGGCCGGCGGCGTGCCGGTGAGCCACTTCGGCATGAAGCCCACGGAGGGCTGTCCGAAGCGGATCTTGTGGAACAACTCCCACGGGTTGTCGACCGCGATCGTACCCACCCAGACAGGCGGTGAGCCGGTGCCGAAGTCGTACACGGTGCCCTTGTACGGGAACGGAGCGGCGTGATCGTGACAGGCCGAGCAGCGGAGCAGTCCACCGGTGGTATTTTCGTAGAACGTTTGACCGACGGCGGCGCTGCCGATGAACTCGGCGTTGGCATCGATGTACAGGTCGGTGTCCACAACGTGCTGCTGCATGAACGCGACGAGATCCCAGATGACGTCGTCGCTGAGGCCATAGTTGTGGAAACCGTGCCCGTTGGGGATATTGTCATCGCGAATGAGCTGGAACATCTCGCTGGCCGATAGCGTCGTGCCGAAGACGCCGGGGATGCCAGTGTAGTGCGATCCCGAACCGTAGGCACCGGCGGCACCCTTGAAGTCCCAGCCGTGGCACTCTTTGCAGCGGAAGGTCGCCGTGCCGGTTTTCTGGCCTTCGGGCGGATAGAGGGGGTGGTCGCCAAGAGGCGGGGCGATTGACAGAGTCGTCCACCATTTGTCCCACAACCGTCCGCCGCGGATCGGATCGGCGTCGCTGACCGGCCCCTGGACGGACAGCACGAAATTGCCCTCGTCGACGTTGCTGCCGGAGACGCGGATCAGGTACTCCGTGTGACGGATGACGCTGTAGACGATGCGAGAACGCGTGGTCGCGCAATCGTCGTCACTGCACGCTAGTTGGTTCGCCTGATTGCCGGGGCAAGCCGGGTGGAGGGAGAGATAGGTGTCGAAGTCGGTTCCGGCGCACGTTTCGACGACGAGCGTGCCGTCGACCGAGGGGGTGTAGCTGAACCACATGTCCGGTCCCGTACTCGAGGTGGCCGCGCAGGCGGCATCGCCATCGGGCTGGACGCCGATCGTACTGCCCGGGTAGAGCGCCGGTGTTCCTGGATCGCCGGCCCAGATGACCGTCGCGTTCGTGCACAGGTTGTTGTCGCAGACGTAGCCAGGCTCACACTCGTCGGGAATGAGATTGTCGTTGCAGTCTTCGCCCGATCCGATGGGCGGAACCTCGCACTCGTCGGGGATGCCGGTCGCGTTGCAGTCGGGGTCACAGGCATCGGGGACGAGATTGGCGTTGCAGTCGGTGTCGAGGCTGCCGAGTGGCGGAACGTCGCATTCGTCGACGATGCCGTTGCCGTTACAGTCGGGTTCGCAGCCATCGGGGACGAGATTGCCGTTGCAGTCGACGTCGAGGCTGCCGAGGGGGGGAACGTCGCATTCGTCGGCAATGCCGTTGCCATTGCAGTCCGGCTCGCAGTCGTCAGGGATGCCGTTGGCGTTGCAGTCTACGCTGGTGCCGCAGCCGAGGACGTTGCAGGCACCCGCCTGGGCGTTGCAGTCCAACTCACATTCGTCCTCGACGCCGTCCATGTCGCAGTCCGGCGGGCCCTGGGACGGGACGACCGTCATGGCCGGCAGGCTCGCGGGGGTTCCCGCTTCGAACATCCCGATCGTCGCCTCGATATCCACCTCGTGCGGCGCGGCGTTGGCATCGAACCGGAAGTTGTAGATCGTACTCCAACGGATCGGATTGTCGACAGTTGTCCAAGTCACGGCACCGCCAGTGAAGACGCCGGGCCAAGGATCGTTGGAATACGGGTTGTCGACGGGGAGGATCGTGTCATCAGCGGCGAGTAGCTCCGAGGAATCCGGGGCGTGGAATCCGATGTTCGTTACGACCGTGCCGGGTGTCACTGGAATGCTGAAGGAACCGACTTTGCGGTTCATGTCGATGTTCAGGATGGCGTATTCGTAATGCCAGGTTCCTCCCCCGAGATCGGTGGCCTTGGCGGAGAGGATAGAGCGACCGTCCGGCGAGACGAACTCGACGACCGGGATATCCTGGGCGATCAACGTCTGCTGTGCGCCGACCCAAGCGTCGATGGCGAACCCGACATTGGCCATGGTGCTTGCGCCAGACATGCCGAATGTCCAGGTGCCACCCGGCGCGCCGCCGGTGATTGTGACATCTTTCCAAGAGGCACTATTCATGACGTTGATGTCATCCATCATGACATAGTAAGCGTCGCAGTAGTAGGTCGCGCCGGCGTTCAAGGCCGGATTGAGATCATCATCGTAAACGGCGATGCGATGTTCCCAGCCGTTCGGGTGGCTGTGGTTCCCGTCCATGTGGGAACCGGGGTAGTACCAGAGGCCTGTCCACGGGTCGACTTCGTGCTTTGGACCCATGCCGCTTTGCTGGCCGTTCAGCGAGGCGCTGTAGGTGTCCGTGCATCCCTGACCGAGCCAGTCGCCGGCTCCGTGCCCAGGCTCGAAGGTGCAAGGTGAGCCGCCGCACTGATGGCTCGCCAGGGCGTAGAACCCGTGCTTGATGGCCGAGAAGCCAATGTTCTCGAAGCGTTCGCTGCCGTCGACGGTCTTGATTCGGTACAGGCCGTAAACGATATATGGATGCTCTTCGTCCGGGATGTTGAGCCAGATGCAGTCCTCATCACCGAGGTTCCAGGAGGTCGTCGCCACGGTCAGTCCGACGCGGTCGGGCTCGCGGCCTATCTGATAGAACCCGTACAACTGGCAGAAGGCCATGTCGCAGCCGACCACAGCTCGCGGCCCGCCATCGGCAGGTGGGAGGGGCGGTCGCGTTTCGATCACAGGCTCGGGCTCACTCCCGCCGACCCACTCGACGTCGGCGTGGAGCGTCAGCGTCCCGATCATCCAGCCGGCAAGGCGCTTGTCGCCCCACCTGATCGCCCACCCCGGGGTCATCCGCAGGTCGGGGCTCTGCAATCTCAGCGGAAT
>CAYYPB010000199.1:0-5591 GCA_964473405.1 uncultured Planctomycetaceae bacterium | reverse complement strand
GGGGCGTCCTCTGTCAGGGCAGCCCCGGTGAGCACGGCGTGCTGGGCGTGGGCGTCAACTTGAACACCGACCTGACCGGTCTGCCTGTGAAGGTGCGGCAACTGGCCACCTGCCTGCCCCGGGAGACCGGCACCATCGAGCGGAGCGACTTGAATCTGACGCAAGGAGAGTTGCAGCCGCTAGCCTGCGGCCTCGACGAGATTCGCTTCAACTTCGGCAGCGAAGACTGCACGCTCGCGGCGGTCGAACATCGCCTGCTCACCCAGGCGATCGAACACTGTCACGGCAACATCTCTGAAGTCGCCAGGGTTCTCGGCATCAGCCGCGGCGCGCTGCGTCATCGCATGGAGAAGCTCTCGCTAACGCTGCAGCCGAGGAAGCTGTGAGGCGGCGCCACGACTCGGAGGGTGCCCCATCCCGGTATGGGCCCTGGGGCCCATCGGGGTGGGGGACGGATCAGAACGCGAACGGAACGCCCCCATCCCAGTCTATCTCGAACAGTGCGTTGTCGGCCAACTCATCATGCGGAGGGTGCCCCATCCCCTTATGGACCCTATGGCCCATGGGGGTGGGGGACGGATCAGGACTCGAACGGGATGCCCCCATCCCAGTCCATCTCGATGAGTGAGTTGTCGCCCAACTCATAATGCCGAAAACTGCTCCATCGCCACTGTTCAGGCCGATCAATCAGGCCGCGGCGGATCGGGTTCTTGTGAATGTACTCCAGCTTCGATAGCAGCGTGTCATCGCGAACGACATTGAAGTCGTAGCCTCGCGGTTTCCAGAACGGCTTGGGCTCCTCCCCCGTTGCCCACGCATCCAAGGCACGCGTGCCCAACGAGTGATCGCGTCGCCACACTTCGCGCAGTGCCTCCTTGCCATCGTGTCCGCTGGAGCCTTTCAGTGTGTTCATCAGTCGAGCCATCGGCGTGATCTGATCGGAGCCCTTCGCCTGCGGCGCGACGAGCAGGTGAACATGCTCCGGCATGATGACGTAGCCGATCCAGCGAATGTCGAACTTCTCGCGGCATCGCTTCATGGCGTTGATGAACGTCAGCTTGACACTGTCATGCCGGAAGAACTGGAGGCGGCGGTAGCAAGAGAACGTGACGAAGTGAATCTGGTTGGGCTCGTCGCTTCGTTGGAGACGACTGGGCATGACGGGAGTGTAACGCGCGTGTCGTCTGTCCCCCACCCCCATGGGCCCCAGGGCCCATAAGGGGATGGGGCACCCCTCAGTTCGGTCACACCTCCGCCGTCAACGCCTTTTCCTTCCCCCGCGCTTGCTGGGCTTCTTGTTCTTCACGCCCTTGCGGGGGCCGCGTTTCGGCTTGCTTGCGGCGCGGGCGGCTGTGGGGCTCTTCTTTTTCTTCTTGCCGGTCTTGCCGGTCTTGCGGGGCTTGGACGTGGCCGGGCGGCTCCCGCCTCGGCGGGGTGGGGCGGCCTTCTTGTTGCGGCCCCCTTCGGCCAGGCCGAGATTGAGCCTTCTTGTCGGGATGTCTACCTCGGCGATCTGCACTTGGATGCGCGTGCCTAGGGAATACGTCTGTCGCGATCGCTCGCCTCGGACGCGGCCTAGCTTGACGTCGACCTCCCACCAGTCGTCGCCGAGATCCTCCAGGCGGAGCAAGCCGTCGATCAGGTACTTCGGGTGTTGCACGAACAGGCCGAAGTTGGTCACGCCCGTCACGACGCCTTCGAACGTCTCGCCGATGTGCTTCTCCATCAGCGTCAGCACCTTGAGCGTTGTCAGTTCTCGCTCGGCGCTTTCGGCCCGGCGCGAGAGGTAGGACAGCTCGACGCCGTGTTCGCGAAGGGCCGACTCATTGATGTAGCCGGGGAGCTTCGCGCGACCGCGCTTGTTGCCCCCCTTGAGGCGACCGGTGCAATGCAGGTCGAGCAGGCGATGGAGCATCAAGTCGGGGTAACGGCGAATAGGGCTGGTGAAGTGGGCATAGTCGTCGCTGGCCAGGGCGAAGTGCCCGACCTTCTGCGGTGAATACTCGGCCCGCTGCATCGACTTGAGGACTGCCAGATTCGTGGCATAGCCCGACGGGTCGTCTTGGAGGTTCGCCAGGAGCTTCTGCAGCGTGTGCGAGGTGATCTTCGGCGGCAGCTTCCGGCCGCCCACGGCAAGAAATCGGGCAATCGCCTCGAGCGACTCTTCGTCCGGCGGCGGATGGATGCGCCGCAGCAACGGGACGTCCTGGCTATGGAGCAGCCGAGCCGCCGCCTCGTTCGCCTCGACCATGAACATCTCGATGATCGTATGGCTGTAGCTCGTGTCCTCGGGCTGGGCGTCGATGACCTGGCCGCCGTCGTCCAGGATCAGATCGACCGAGGGCAGGTTCAGCACGATCATGCCGTTGGCGAGCCGCCGCTTCTGGATGACCCTCGCCAGCTTCTCCATGAGCAGAACCAGCTCGACCACGTTCTTGCCGTGGCGGCCGCGCCGGCCCTCGCAGATCGCCGTGGCCTGGCGGTAGGTCAGTCGTTTGGCCGAGCGAATGACGGTGTTGGCGAATCGCGTGCCGACGACGCGACCGGCATCGTCGTATTGGATGAACGCACTCTTGCAGAGACGGGGCTCGCCCTCCTGTAAGCTGCACAGGCCGTTGGACAAGACCTCGGGCAGCATCGGAATGACCCGGCCGGGCAGATAGACGCTCGTGCCGCGCTGTCGGGCTTCGACGTCGATCACCGAGCCGGGCGTGACAAAGGCGCTGACGTCGGCGATGTGAACGCCGAGTTCCCAGGTGGCCTCGCCGGCGCCTTTGCGGCCGCCGCGCGACTGGGTCTTCCGCCCTCGCGCCGCGGGTTTCGCGGCGCCGGGCTTCAGGCGGCGCAGCGAGATCGCATCGTCATAGTCGCGTGCATCGTCCGGATCGATCGTGATGATCGTCAGGCCGCTGAGATCCTCGCGACTCTCAGCTTCGGCCTCGGGGTCGAATGCTCGGACGATGGAACGCGTCTCCTTCGTGACCTCGGTGGGGAACTTGTCCGGCAGATGAAACTGGCGAAGGATCGTCAGTAGATCGACGCCGGGCGTTCCGCTCTTGCCGAGCCGCTCGACGATGACGCCCTTGGCGGGGCTGCCCTCGCTGGGATAGTGCGTGATCTCCACGACGACGAGGTCGCCGGTTTTGGCGGACTTGGCTCCGGCATCGCCGATGATGATCGGCGCGTGCAGGGCATTGCCGTGAGGCTCGACGTAACAGAGTTTCTTCTCGCGGCGCAGCTCGCCGACGAACCGGCTCTCGCCGCGCTC
Source organism: uncultured Planctomycetaceae bacterium (assembly GCA_964473405.1). Lineage (GTDB taxonomy): Bacteria > Planctomycetota > Phycisphaerae > UBA1845 > UTPLA1 > CAYYPB01. The sequence continues at coordinate 2,323 of CAYYPB010000199.1, read as the reverse complement.
GATGACCTCGACGATGCGCCCGCCGAAGGCCGGCTTGCCTCCACGGTGGCCTCGCTTGATGACTCGGCAGCGGACCTTGTCGCCGGTCAGGGCGTCCTTCGAATCGCCCGGCGGGATGAAGAGATCGCCGTGTTCGGTCGCCTCGTCCGGCACGACAAAACCGAAGCCGCGCGGGTTGGCGCGATAGGTTCCGACGACCTGCCCCGGCGTGTGCGGGAGCATGACGGCATTGCTCGTGCCCAGCACGACGCGGCCCACGCGGCGTAGGGCGTCGACGGCATCGTGGAAATCGCCGTGTTCGGCTTCGGCGATGCCCAGGGCTCGGGCGAGTTTGCGGGCCTTCATGGGCTCGTAGTCGGGGTTGCTGACGAATTGCAGGATGCGTTCGGAGAAGCGTCTTGGCATGATACTCACAAGGCTTGCCGCGCAGGCAAAGAGCGGTGACGATGACGCGCCCTGGCGAGGGCGGCCCGCCTAGCGCGCGGGGGACAGACGACAGTGAATGCGGCGAGCGAATCTCGCAGCATGACGTTGTGAACTATGTGGCTCGCCCGACGAGTGCCGGGCCGATCGAGACTGAGGAGCGAACACCATGGAAGAGATCATCGCCGAAGCCACTGCATTGGGCAAGAAGATCATCGCGCACCCCCGGATGACGGCATTCGCGACGGCGGCCCGGGCTGTCTCAGATGACTCGGATGCACAGGGGATTCTCCAGGCGTATCAGGATCAGATCGCGGCCATGCGGGAGAAGGAGCGGGACGGCAAGCCCATCGAGGCCGACGAGAAGCGGGCCCTGGTCGATGCGGAGGCCAAGGTCGCCGGCAACGATCTGCTCAAGAACATGATGAAGGCCCGGGCCGACTATCTAGAGATGATGAAACGCATCAACGACGCGATCGACGCAGCCCAAGCCTCGCTCCAGTCGGCGATGGAGGCGTGATCGTCGTCCGTTTCACGGGGCGGTAGATCGAAGCGTGTAGACATCCGTTTAGCCGCGCCCCAGCGGGAAGCGCCTCTCGTTGGGGCGCGGCTAAACACGCTTCGTGGCGTGGAGTCTTGCGGCGCAGGTTCCCGCAGCGGCGTCGAGCGCGTTGGATATCTGCTCCACCTTGGCAGGCCAGGATTCTTCTCGCATCGCGCTGCGGCGACGAGTCCGCGCGTCCTCGGAGTCCGCCTTGATGGCCCGATCGCAGGCGGCAACGAACGCCTGCGGGCTCGTGGCGATTTCCACGAATTGCTGATACCTCTGAACTTCCGGCAGCGGCGTCGAGACGACGGGCAGGCCGGCGGCGAGGTATTCGCGGAGTTTGATCGGGTTGACCGCGCGCGTCAGTTCGTTGATGCGGAAGGGGATCAGCCCGACGTCGAAGCCCTTGGCATAGCCCGGCAGATCGTCATACCGACGTCGACCGAGCATGTGGACGTTGGACAGGCCCGCCAGGTATGAGACGTCCGTCGACACATCACCGACGAACGCGATGCTCCAGTCGGGTCGTGCCGCGGCGACATCGGCAATCAATTGCACGTCCAGCCAATCCTCGATGAGCCCCCAGAAGCCCAGCACCGGTCGCGGCAACACGGCGATGTCGGCCGGGATGGCGAGTCGGTCGTCGCCGGCTCGGGCGAAGTGCTCGCAGTCCACGCCGTGCGGAACGAGGATGGTGTGGTCGTTCAAGGCTCGTTTGTCGTCGAAGAGAGTCTGCGAGGTTGTAACGAGGAGGTCCGCTCTCGATGCAAGCCGACGCTCGGCGGCCAGGATCGCCTCGCGGTCATAGCCGGCGAACTCGCTGAAGGCGTCGACGCAGTAATAGACGACGCGCTCCTCGTCGAATTGGCCGCAGAGGGTGTCCACATCCGGCGCGAACGACCAGAGTTGCGTCGGTCGATCGGGCAGGCCGCGGAGGACGCTACGAATCTGGCGCGTCATGAGGCGGCGGTTGAGTTTGGCAACGGCTGCATTACCGGGCAGCGGCACGACGAGCGGTGTGACGACGGTGATATTCTTGCTTGCGCGTCGTGGGCCTTGGATGACCTGTCGCAACTTGGCCGCGATGGCCCCGGCATCGGCGAACGAGGCGGCCGGGCGGCGCGACCCGTGGTAGTTGACCCAGACGACATGGTTCCGCTCGGCCAGCAGCTTCATCACATGATGCTTGCTGGTCGGGTCGTAGTACCAGTTGCTGGCGATGCAGATGATGTTGCGGTTTTCGATCATTGCTCAGTGTAGTACGACAGCGCTAGAATGTCCCTCGCGAGCCGCAAACCTCAGTTTGCGCGGACGTCCGCGCGGGCTGAAGCCCGCGGCTCGCTTGATCGGCGT
>CAYYPB010000198.1:0-5603 GCA_964473405.1 uncultured Planctomycetaceae bacterium | reverse complement strand
CCAACTCTCGGGCCGGAGAGTAGAGAAAGGAAAGGAAGTCTCTGTCGGGAACCACTAGGAAGTGTAGTGCGTCTCGTTTGCGTTGCAAGCGCAAATCTGGGGAGTCTGCGTTTTTTTTTCTGCGACTTACAGATGTCGCGTGTCGGAAAATCACCAGGCCCGTTCCGCGCCTTCTGATGTGGCTGCTTCCGACCTGCCAGGACGCCGCTTGGCCTGGCGCCCTGACAGGCTTCCCAAGTACATCCACGACGCTCGCCGCTGCACGGTTCGGTTTCCCGAGGAGCCCAAGCTCCGCCGTCTCGGGCGGTCGCTCGACCCGTGGCGGTGGCAGTATGCGGCCACCTGGCTGAGTTGAGCCACGCTTCGCCCGTTCACCTTGTCATCGCCTCCGGATTTCGGAGGCCGGTTCCTCGTCAGATTCCGCCTGTTCCCCGATTTGCACCCTGCGGGCGTTGCGGCCCTATCCGGCACAGCGACTGCCTTGTTTTGGATTCTCTCGCTGGGTACATTGGGAGGGAGGTAGGCGCGTCCCCCCACTGGCAACTCGAATAGGGACGTCGGGTTCTGGCAATGGCAGGGTTTTCTGTTCTCTTGTTGGCTGTGGCGCTTGCGGGCGGTACTCCTCTGGAGCCGTTTCCTACCGGTGGTGCGCTGGAGTGGACCGACGCGGTCTCGCTGTTCGGCGGCGGCGATGCCGTCATCCGGAGGACGACCTACGACGCCGTCGCTGACGTCGCCGAGGACATCCACACGATCCCCGACATCGTCCGGTATAAGATCGGAAACTGGAGTCCCGATTCGCCCAGCAGCGACCTCTATCAGGGCCAGTGGACCGCCGCTGGCGGGTTCTTCCGTCTGGATGTGTCCTTCCTCCACCTCATCAACCCACCGGGACTCATTCAGGACGTTGTCTACGACCCCTATCGATACGGCGATGCGCCCGTCTTCGGGACGATCGAGCTCGACGTCGACCGCAACGTTGACACGGGCGGTGAGGCCCAATCACCGGAGGGTCGGTACCTCGGCAATGTTGCCCGTTTCGGGGGGCGTCCCCGCACGTTCCGGTACTCGAATCGCGTCGCGACCACTCTCGACGATATCGATGGCTTCAACACGACGCCGCCCCTGGTGGAGCGGAGCGGGGAAGAGTTCCACATCTCGTTGCTGGGAAAGTGGCTGCAGACGGTCACTGAAACGAGCGGCAACGGGGACGCGATCTTCGACGCTGGCGAAGAGTGGATCGTTCGCGGACGGTTTCTTCACAGAGCCCACGTCTACGAGACCTTCAGCAGCGCCGGCATCAGCGCCGGTGGCGACGGCGTTTACGAGCCGGTCGTCGATCTGCGGTTCAAACACTTGCCGCTCAGAGACGAGACGCTAATGACGCTGGTGTTTCCGTTGACCAACGATGCCGCCGCGGCGCAGCTATCTCTCTCTGCCACGGTTGAGCCGATGGACGGTGACGATACGAATCAGAGTTCTGTTCTCGAGGCTGTGGCCGAGTTGGTGGACAGCCTTCAGTCGCTGCCGCCGGGCGATGCGCTTCGTCTCCATCCGGATTTTCCGCTCGTTTCGGCGTGGGAAGCGCGCGATCTGCCAGCGCCGTCGGACATCGGCGACGGTTCCCTTTATGGCGACTCGTCCCACTGGCATGTCAACTTTCTGGTCGGCATGGCCTATGTCAACGAGGATCCGTTCGGTCAGACGATTGCGTGGACGGACACGGTCCTTAGCCCTTCCTTTGGCGATTTCGACGGTGACGGTGCGGTCACCATGTCCGACGTCACCGCCTTCGAGCAATACATCTTCGCCAGCGACGGCGATTTTCTGATCGACGAGGGTGTCGTGCCGAACAGCGTGGACCTCATCAACTTCGGGCCGAACTTCAGCATCTACGATCTCGATTACGATGGCATCGTCGATGCTGCGGACCGGTGCCTGATGCCGGTGCTGGGCGACTTCGACGGCGATCTTGTGATCGACGTGGACGATCTCGCGGTTTTCGTGCAGACGCTGCTGAATACTGGGGTGGCGACGATACCGACTGCACCCAGTTGTACGGGCGGCGCGAGGGCTGCCCGTGCGGATTTCAATGGAGACGGCAGAATAGACGGCGAGGATATTCAGGGTTTCGTCGAGGCCATAACGGAGAACCCGATGCCGTGATGGGGCGAAGCGTGAGAGCGGTAGGGGAGATGCGTCGGGGGCGGTGCGCGCCGAGTTCCGGCCTTGGGCGGGCGTTCTCGTTGCTCGAGATGGTGGTGGTGATCGCGGTGATCGCGATTCTGCTGGCGATCCTGCTGCCGGCCATGTCTGCCTGTCGCGGGGCCGGGCGCAATCTGAAGTGCGCCGGGCAGCTTCGCAAGGTGGCCTACGATTTCTCCGAGTTCGCCGACGACTTCGCCGTCCGCACGCGTGGCGAGAGCGATCAACTCGGTCCGGGCAGGTTCATGCTCGATGACTTTCAGGACAGCATGTACGAAGTCGACGAGTTCTGGCAGGGTCTTCCCGCGAGGAAGCGCCGCTACGATAGCTCGCGACAGGTGATGATGTGTCCGTCTGGACCGCGCGAGTTGTACCGCACGACGATGACCCACATCTGGGGCGACTTCGTCTTCTCTCAAGCGAACATCAGCATCGCCCTGAACGCACGTTTGTGGCGAACCGACGAGGGAATCGGCGATGCGGTCATCACCAGCGCGGTCCTCAACTACCCTAATCTGCCCGTTGCGATGGACGTGGACGGTGCCGCCGCGGTGGCTGCTGTGGGTCGGGCCTATCGCATCGCACCGCCGCTGCCCGGCGTGGCCGGTCGTTACGAGAGCGGCCTCTACTGGCATCCGTCGTTTCGACACGCAGGCAAGTTGAACGTCGCGTTCCTGGGTGGCCACGTCGATTCCGCACGCAAGCCCCTCGAGATGCCATCGTGGCAGTGGGGCTACACGCCGAACCCGTAACGATGCAATGAGGCGGATCGATGAGTCTTCGTGCAAAGTGCGCGCTGCTACTGCTGGCTTTCGAGTTGACGCTCGGGGCCACGATCCTCCTCACCGTGCGGACGATCCGGATCTACTTCAAGGACGCCGCCGACAGCTTCCGGACGTCCAACGCCGGCGTTGTGGACATCAGCCGACTGCGCACGCTGGCACGCAATGAGCTGACGACATTGCTCCAATTCGTGCCGCATCCCAAGGCCACGGCGCAAAGCGAACAGATGCGGCGCGACATCGCCGCCGCGGCGTTCGACGTTCGTCAGGATCTCGGCGCCGATCTCGATCACAGCGTGACCGACGACCTCGAGGCGCGGCTGAGGGCCTGCCAGGCGGCCGTCGACACCTTCCTGGCTCGCTCACTGGCTGAGCCTGCGGAGCGAACGGACCGATTCGATGCCGAGCCGCATCTGGAGTTGGACGCGCTATTGGGCCGGCTCGAGGCGCACGTCCTCGACGAGGTTCGGGCCTCCGTGGACAAGACGTTCATGGCCCAGGAGAACGCGATTCTCATCCTCGGGTTGAACATGGTGGTCGGGGCCGCATTGGGGATCGCCGGCATGATTCTCGTGCGCCGCTGGGTGCTGCTGCCCGTCGCGGAGTTGAAGCGGTCGACCGACGAACTCGGCAGGGGCAATCTGAGTCACAAGGCTCGCGTGACCTCTCGTGACGAACTGGGGCGACTCGCGGCTGCGTTCAATCAGATGTCTTCGGACATCTCGCGGATCGAGCGGCAGATGATCCAACGCGAACGCCTCGCGGCGATGGGTGAGTTGATCGCCTACGTGGCCCACAACATCCGCAACCCGCTCGCCGGGATTCAGAGCTCGGCCGATTCGTGCCGTCGGCAGTTGGCGGAGGACTCCCCGCTCCGCACGCATCATGAGGACATCGTTTACGCGATCGACAAGTTTCAGCGCTGGCTCCGGCAGTTGGAGCAGACGTGCAGTCCGTTGGAGCTGAACGCCGAGCCGACGGACATTCGCGAGACGGTCGACAATGTGGTCGCGGTCTTTCGACCGATGTCCGAGCGGCGTTCGATCCGAGTGGCATGTCAAATGCCGGACAGCATGCGGATGGTCACGATCGACGGGCGTCATTTCGAGCAGGCCTTGGCGGCGATCATCGGCAACGCCATCGAGGCGGCCGGCGATCACGGTCGCGTCACAATCAGTGTGACTGCCAACGGCGACGCATCGCACTGGATGCTGGCCGTCGCCGATACCGGCCCCGGCATCGCCAGAGATGTTCGCGATCTCATTTTCGAGCCGGCCTACAGCACGAAGCGGACCGGCCACGGCCTGGGCCTGTCGATGGCCAAGCGGATCGTCGACCTGCACGGCGGCGAGTTGTCCGTCGATTGTCCGCCTGAAGGCGGCACGGTGTTTAGCATGACCATGCCCATCGATGCGGGCCGGGAGATGACGCATGCCTGAGATTCTGATCGTTGATGATGAAGAGACGCTGTTGGCGACCGTCAGCCTCGAGCTGGCCCGGTCCGGCCACAAGTGTCATCCTGCCGACACGGCCGCCGCCGCGCTGCGAGCCCTCGAGTCGCGGGAGCCGGACCTAGCGCTCGTGGACATTCGTCTGCCGGACATGGACGGCCTCGACCTGATCGCCAAGATGCGCGAGATGGGACACGACTTCCCCATCATCGTGATGACCGCCTACGGCTCGGTGGCCAGTGCCGTTCGCGCCATGCAGTGCGGGGCGACCGACTATCTCCAAAAGCCGGTCGGCATCGAGGAACTCGAGGTCGTGATTGATCGCGTCCTGCACACCCGCCGCATGAAGGATCGCTTGGACGTCTTCGAGCGCGAGCGTGATCGCCTCGGCGCCGAGCGGGCCATTATCGGCGAGAGCAAGACGATGCTTGCCGTCCTGGAGATGGCGGGCAAGATCGCCTCGGTGCCCCCGGACGAAAACGGCAATCTGCCGACCGTCCTCATCACCGGCGAGACCGGCACAGGCAAGGATCTGCTGGCGCATCATATCCACGACCTCAGCGCGGCCGCCGGTGCCCCGTTTGTGCAGATCAACTGCACGGCCCTACCGCCGCAACTCGTCGAGGCGGAGTTGTTCGGCTACGAGAAGGGCGCGTTCACGGATGCGAAGGCCAGCAAGAAGGGTCTCTTCGAGGTCGCCAGCGAGGGGACGGTCTTTCTCGACGAGATAGGCGATACGCCGCTCAACTTGCAGGCGAAGCTGCTGCTCGTTCTCGAACAGCGGCGATTCCGGCGGATCGGCAGCACCAAGGAACGCATCGTTCGTGCGCGGACGATTGCCGCCACGAATTGCGATCTGACCGAACTCGTCGGCGCCGGCGGCTTCCGGAAGGATCTGCTGTTTCGCTTCAAGTCGCTCTCGGTCGAGCTGCCGCCGCTGCGAGAGCGCGGCGAGGACTTGTTCTTGCTGGCGACGTACTTCACCAACCGCCAAGCCCAACGCCTGCACAAGAAACCGCCGACCCTCTCCGAGGCGGCGCGTCGGGCGATGAAACGGTACTCCTGGCCGGGCAACGTGCGCGAGCTGGACAACGCCCTGCAAAGGGCCGTGCTGCTCCAGGAGCACGGCAGCATCGAGCCGAGCGACCTGCATCGGAGTGGGAGG
>CAYYPB010000197.1:0-5619 GCA_964473405.1 uncultured Planctomycetaceae bacterium | reverse complement strand
GCTCCTGGAGGCCGATCGCGCCGTGGCGCCTCGCGGAGAACACCTCCGCCACGTTGTCGGATTCGCCGGTCAATAGCCGCTGCACGCCGGCGTCCGCTTCGGTCTGCAACTGATTCACCTTTTCCAGGCTCTCCATCAGAAAGCTCTGAAAGTCCTTCCCCTCCACCGGCGCGGACTGGCCGCCCGGTGTTGTTGTCGCCGGTGGCTGCACGCCGCGAAGCGGATCCACCCCATTGCTGCCAATCGTCGGAACACTCATTGCAGTCTCTGCCTTTCCCACATGATCCCAACCAGGCCTCCTGCCGTCTGATCCGCTCGTCCTGTGCGCTTCTTCCTGCCGCCTCGGTTGTTTGGCCGCTGTGCCCCAACTGTCCGGGGCCGGTGACGGCCCGGCTCGCTTCAACGCCCCGATTCAACTATGCCAACAGCCGCAACGTTCCCGAGATGATCGACTTCGTCGCTTCGATCGCCGTGATGTTCGCCTCGTAGGCCCTTACCGCGACCATCGCGTTGATCATCTCCGTCGCCATGTCCACGTTGGGATAGGCGACGATCCCGTCCGCGTCCGCATGAGGATGCGTGGGGTCTTTCACCTTCCGAACGGGGCCCTTCGTATCTTCCACGACGCTCTGCACGCGGACGCCGGGGTTGCCCTTCGCGTCGCCCGACGACAGCAGCGCCACGCGTCGCAGATACGGGCCCGGCTTGCCATCCAGCCGTTGCGTCGTCTGCGCGTTGGCGATGTTCCCGGCAATCGTGTCGAGCTGCACGCGCTGCGCGACCAAGCCCGACGTGCTGATGTCCAATGCTCCAAACAAGCCGATCTACCTCCGCTTAGGCCAGCCTACCGCGAATCGCCTTGCGCATGCCGTTGTAGTAGTTCTTCAGCAGTTCCGTCGCCGCCTGATGCATCATCGTGTTCTCGGCGATGTCGGCCATCTGGCGTTCGATGCTCGCATTCGTGCCGTCGTGAAACAGCAGGTTCTCAACCGGCTCGCGGCTCGGCGTCGTCCTCAGATGGCCCGACGCATCCGCGCGAAACTCGTCCGTCGACTCCAGCTTCCAATCTCCGCCTCTGTCGTCTCGCCGCTGGGTCGCCGATCGCAGCGCCTCCTGGAACTTGCCGATGTCGAGCCGCTTGGCGCGATAGCCCGGCGTCGTGATGTTGGCGACGTTCTCCGCGATCACGCGGTTGCGCGCCTCGGTGAAGGCGATCGTCTTCTCCAACATGGGGAAGGCACCGCCGCTCGTCACACTCTGCAAGAACACAAACCGTCCTCCACGCCCCCACCACGGGGCAGGGGCCGACCTCCCGCAAGAGCAAGCCCCATGCCAACGCCCGGCAGCCGATTCCCGTTCGGCAGCCGATTTGTTATCAGCACCCGCTCCGAGCCGCCCGGCAATTAATGCTGGCAGGCGCAAAAGCTGCGCCACTCTACCGACGAGCCGCGGGCTTCAGCCCGCGCGGTCTCTCCTTGCGAGGGGGCCGTGCTACGTCGTGCGGCCGCGTCCCGGCGCGCCGGGAAAGCCCACGGCGCTTCCCTCGCATGGCACGCCAACGCTATCCCGCGAGCCGCTGAGTCTGTTCCAGCGACGCCGCCTCTTCTCGCCATTTCTTGAGCTTCATTCCCAGCGTTCGCACGCCGATGCCCAGTGCCTTGGCCGTCTTCTCGCGATGGCTGTTGAATTTGACAAGCGTCTGTTCTATCAACGCCCGCTCCATGTCGGCCATCAGATGGCCCGGCCGCGCGGGACGCGTCAGCGTCTCGGTCCGAACGTCCACCGACGAGAGCCAGGGCTCGACCAGCGCGCCGTCGATCGTCGCGCTACCACACAACACCGCCGCTCGCTCGCAGACGTTCTCCAGCTCGCGGATATTGCCCGGCCAGTCGTAGTTCTCCAGCATCGCCATCGCTCGCGGCGTGAAGCTCTGCGGCTCATTGCCTTCGCGCCGGGCAACCATGCCGAGGAAATGCCGAACAAGTTCGGGGATATCCTCGCGCCGGTCTCGTAGCGGCGGAATCGTCAGCGGCAACACACTGATCCTGAAGAACAGATCCTCGCGGAACCGACGCCTCGACACCCAATCCGACAAGTCGCGGTTGGTCGTGGCGATAATGCGCACATCCGTCTTCATCGTAACACTACTGCCGACGCGCTCGAACTCGCGCTCCTGCAAGACGCGCAACAACTTCGCCTGAACGGGCAGGGAGACCTCGCTCACCTCGTCCAACAGCAACGTACCGCCCGCCGCCAACTCGAAGCGGCCCTTGCGCAGCTTGTCGGCACCGGTGAACGAGCCTCGCTCGTGGCCGAAGAGCTCGCTCTCGAGCAGGTTCGAAGACAGCGCCGCACAGTTGACGCACAGAAGCGGCCCGGCGGATCGCGGCGAGGCGGCGTGAATCGCCCGTGCGACCAGCTCCTTGCCCGTTCCACTGGGGCCTTGGATCAAGACCGTCGCATGGCTCTTGGCGACGCGACCGATCTGTGACCGCACCTGGGACAAGCCGCGGCTCGAACCGACGAGCTCGTGACTCGTTTCCCAATCGCTCAGCGATGCGCGGAGTGCTTCGTTTTCTCCGCGGAGCCTGCCCATCGTCGCCGCGCGCTCGATGACCAACCGGATGGCCTCCACATCGAAGGGCTTCTGGATGTAATCCGTCGCCCCCAGCTTCATCGCCTCGACCGCCGTCGGCACGCTGGCGTAGGCCGTCATCAGAACGAACGGCGTGTCGACACCCCGGCCGCGTAGCGATCGCAACAGTTCGATGCCGTCCATGCCGGGCATCCGCAGATCGCTGACGATCACGTCCACCATCGCCGGCGCGAGTTCGGCCAGGGCCTCTCGCGGATCGGCAAACGTCGACACCTCGTGGCCCTGGACGCCCAGGATGTCGGTCAACGAATCTCGCATGACATCCTTGTCATCGATAATGCATACGCGCGCCATGTTGAATGATCCTCCGTTCGTGTCAGAAGCTATCAGCTATCAGCTGTCAGTGTCAGCCTTCAGCAGCCAGCTGATGGCTCCCCGTTTTCGGCTTTTGGCTTTCCGTTTTCGGCTTTCGGTTTTCCGTTTTCGACTTTCTCTCGATTCGGCAGGGTCAGTGTGAATTTCGCGCCGCCCTCCGCTCGGTTCGCGGCAGTGATCGTGCCCCCGTGGGCTTCCACGATGCGGTGGACGATCGCCAGGCCGAGACCCGTGCCTGTATCCTTGGTCGTGTAGAACGGATTGAAGATGCGATCCAACGCCTCGGTCGCGATGCCGGGGCCACTGTCCCATACTTCGATCCGAACGCCGCTCGCCCCGCCGTCCTTCGAAGCGAACGACCTTGCGTTGAGTCCCACGGTGCCACCATCGCCGGCAGCCTGGAGACCGTTCATCATCAGGTTCAAGAGCACTTGCCCCAGCCGTCGCGGGTCGCAGTCCGCCTCGAACGCCGAGGCACTCGCCTCAATCTCTACAACCGCCCCGTACTGCTCCATCCAGGGCAAGAGGCTCTCATCGAGCCTCGCCAAGATAGGGCCGAGCGGAGCGACTTGACGATCCAGCCGATCCTCCTGCGCGAAATCGAGAATGTCGGACACCAGCCGTTCCAACGATCGCACGGCCTGGGAAATCTTCGTTGCGGCCGACTGGGCCCTGGGCTGCGTCTTGAGTTCGCCTTCGAGCATCGACGCGTAGAGCGCCATGCCGCCGAGCGGATTGCGAATCTCATGCGCCAGACCGGCGGCCATCTCGCCGAGTGCCGCGAGTCGATCGCGCCGACGAAGCTGCGCGTTCTTTCGCTTCAACTCGTCGCCGAGCCGCGCGACTTCGCCGTTGAGCCGGTCGTGCGCGAGCTTCAATTGCTCGGTGACCTCGCTGTAGGCCTTGATGATCGCGCCCAGCTCGCGTTCGCGTTCGCTGATGCAAGGCCGCTCTGCTGTTGCCTGCATACTCATGCCTTGGCATCCGTCATATCGAGGCGACCCGAAGAGGGCCCAGATTGTGCGGCACTGGAGTAGGCCGCGCTGGCCCGACTGCCCGCGTTCACGTCGGCCATGCGATTGGACATACTCTCGCGCTTCGCCGTCAGCGTAGCCGTGTCCTTTCGATCGCTCTGGAGAATCGCCGCGAGCGATGTATTGACCTCTTCGAGCAAGGCCGCGACCTGCTTGCGAGCGGGCTCGTCCAAGCGTCCATACACATCGCTCCAGTTCTGGCGAAACGGGGCAAGTTGGGTGTTCAATTCCACGAGACCGTCGACCAGTCGTTGGCGATCCGCCAGCAGCGCAAGCAACGGCTCCGGATCGTCCTGCGTCACCAACGATCGCTGCCTGTCCGCGAGTAGGCGCAACTGCCTGTAGTGCCCTTGCTGCCGGCCGAGCAACTCCACGAGCCGTTCGTCTGAAAGCTCTTGATGATCTACCTTCATCGTGCGCCTGCTCCATTCACAGTTTGGCCAGCGCCATGCGCCGGGCCATCGCTTCCCAGTAGGTCTTCGACGACATGCCGTGCCGCGTGTCGAAGGCCGCGGCGGGGATCTTCTTCAATAACCATTCGAATCGCGCCAAGGCCGCCGCAGCCTCGGCCGACTGGCCCAATCGCTGATAGCAATGAACCACCTGCATCGCCGCCGACACGGCCGCAGGCTCGTTCTCGTACCGCCAGGCCGCCTCTCGATAGGCATCGACCGCCTCGTCGAGCCGGCCCAGATCAAACAGACAATCGCCAATATACAAATAGCTCGTACGAAGATAGGTCTTCTCGAGATCGTCGAGCGACGAAGCATCGACCGACGCCAAGGCCGCCTTCACGGCTTCATAGCCATCCAGTGCCGCTGCCAGCCGTCGCAGGGCTTCCTTCGAAGCTGCCTCGTCCAATCGATCGGGCTCGGTCTCGCTGATCAGTTGAGCACTTTGACGGTAGGCCTCGGCCAGAAGAAACCGAAGCCGGGGAATCCTCGGATCGTCGGGATACAGCGAAACCGCGTCTTCGAGTCGGCCGATCGCTCTGGCCAACCGCACACTCGCTTCCTGCCGCCCACTCGCATTGGACGCGACAGGGCCGGCGCAGAGGTACTCGCCCAACGTGAACAGGGCGCGGCGGTACTCCTTCGCCTGGGGACCGAAGACCAAGTCCTCGCCCCGCTCGTCCACAATATCGATCAGCATCGTCTCGCCGCGCCGGGCCTGATCGCCGCCGAGACTGATCAACGACTCGGCCAACGGCACGACCGCGGCCAACGCGCTCGGTGATCGAGCATAGTCCTTGGTGAGCGTCTCGAACGTCTCCACGGCAGTGGCATGGGACCGCAAGGCCCGATGCGCCTGGGCCAGCCGAAGCAGGGCCTCGGCCCGGCGGGGGAATGTCGGGTGCCCGACCGTGAGTTGCGTCAAGGCTTCGACGGCACGATCGGTCAGTCCCGCCGCGTCGAAGTTATCCGCAGCCGACTCCAGTGCCGCCGCCGTGGCCTCCTCGTCGAGCGGCATCAGGGTGGCCTTCGACAGGTACGTCTCGGCGGCCCGGGCGAACACAAACCGCCCCCCCCCCCCCAACCCCCGGGGCGCCGCCCCCCCCCCGGGGAGCTGCGTCTGTACATGCGACCAAAACACACCGCTCACCCCTCCGGTCGG
>CAYYPB010000196.1:0-5621 GCA_964473405.1 uncultured Planctomycetaceae bacterium | reverse complement strand
GTTCTTTACGAGGTCATCGAGAACCTGGGGCACGGTAACCGCTAGTAGTTCTGAGACTTCGGCGTTTTCGAAAGCAAGGTCCGGGCCGCTCGCGTCGCTCAAAACCCCAAAACCCTCGAGCGCGTCGCGGTGCCCGAAAAACGAACCGTCAAGTTCAAGGTCGGCCGAATCATGAAAGAGCGACTCGTCAGCGAAGAGCCGGTTCATCGCTTCCCTGCTCCCGCGTCCCCAGGCACCCCTGCCGCCAAGCGCTAGCCCGTCTCAACTCGTAACCTCCTACCCACAATACAGATATAGCTTCTCTGAGCGTATCTCGTCCCGAGCTGCGTCCGCCCCCGTCCTCCGCAGTGGCCCCAAGAACAGCCTCTCCGATCTCTATTTCACGAACCTCATTGACACGCCACCGCCTGCCGAGTACTCTTTAGATTGAGATTCAATCTCAACTAGGTACTCGGTGGCGCCAAGCTGGCGAAGCCACCGAGCCGACTGGGAAAGGCGCAACAGGAACCCACCATGGTTAGACCGCTCGCTAATTTGGCACCCGGCGAATTCGGAACTGTGGAAGAAGTCGGCGGCGACGCGGAAATCCGTCATCGACTCCTCGAGATGGGCCTCACCAGTGGCACGCAGGTGCGGATGATCCGCATCGCCCCGCTCGGAGATCCCGTCGAACTTCAAGTCCGCGGCTATCGCCTGAGCGTTCGCAAGTCCGAGGCTGCCACCGTCGCCGTCAAGGCCGGTGAGACAAAAGTCCCCACGCCAGAGGCCCGCGGATGAGCCCGGACGGCGGCACGGCCGAGCCCTCCACTCGATTGCAGCGCATCGCCGTCGCCGGCAATCCCAACTCCGGCAAGACATCCATCTTCAATCACTTCACAGGACTTCGGCACAAGGTCGGCAACTACCCCGGCGTGACCGTCGAAAAGCGAGAAGGCTCGCTCTCGGATTCCGACGTCGTGCTGCTGGATCTTCCGGGCGCCTACAGCTTGTCGGCCCGATCACCGGACGAGGAAATCGCACGCGATGTCCTACTCGGTCGCGTCGCAGGCACCCCGCGGCCCGACGCGGTACTGCTCGTACTCGACGCGGCCAATCTCGAACGCAATCTCTATCTCGCCTCGCAGATCCTCGAGTTCGGCATGCCCGTCGTCATCGCGTGCAACATGATGGACGTGGCCGAGCAGCGTGGCTGCGGCGTGGACTGCGACGGGCTGGCACGCAACCTCGGCGTCCCGGTCGTTCCGACCACCGCCAAGACCGGTTCCGGCATGAAGCAGCTTCGGACCGAACTGCTCAACGTGGCCGATCGAGACGGCTACTCGCGGCCCTGGCGATTGCCCGAGCCCTTCGAAGATGCCCTGGCAGAAGCAGAATCGGTGCTGACCGAAGCTCGGGCCACGCCGCCGCGTTCGGTTACGGGCGGAGCGCTTCTGTGGCTGACGGACTACGTTTCCGGAGAAGTCAACGGCCGGACGTCAGCCGAGCGTTTTCTGAAGCGGCTGTCGCCCGAACATGCCGAGCGACTTCGCGCGGCCGGTCGAGCCCTGGCCTCTCGCGACGCCGACGCGGCGGCGACGGCCATCGAGCGGCGCTATGCGTGGATATCCCGTGTGGCCGACGCGGTGCGTCAGCAGCCCGGCGACGGTATTCAGACGAGCGAGAGCCTGACCGACCGCATCGACCAGGTTCTGACCCATCGTGTCTGGGGTCTGACGGTGTTCGTCGTCGTGATGTTCGCGCTATTCCTGTCCATCTTCTCGTGGGCCGAGCCGCTGATGGACCTGATCGAAGCCGGCCAGCAAACGCTCTCCACCTGGGTCGATGCGATGCTACCCAAGGGGCCGGTCCAATCGCTGGTCACCGACGGCATCATCGTCGGCGTGGGTTCCGTCCTCATCTTCTTCCCGCAAATATGCATCCTGTTTCTGTTTCTATCTATTCTCGAAGACTCGGGATACATGGCCCGAGCGGCATTCCTCATGGATCGCCTCATGGCCCGTGTGGGGCTGCACGGACGCAGCTTCGTCCCGCTGCTGTCGGGCTACGCCTGCGCGATTCCCGGCATCATGGCCGCGCGAACCATCGAGAACCCCAAGGATCGCCTTGTGACGATTCTGGTGACGCCGCTGATGAGTTGCTCGGCACGGCTGCCGGTCTACATCATCGTGATCGCGGCGGCGTTTGGTGACCGCCTGTGGCTCAAGGCCGGCGTCATGCTGGGGCTCTACGCGCTGGGCACCCTCATGGCACTAGCGGCCGCGATGATCTTCAAGAAGACGTTGCTCAAAGGCCCGCGGCCGACGTTCATCATGGAGTTGCCGCCCTACCATATGCCGCGACTGGGTGCGATCGTCCGGACCGTGTGGGATCGGAGCAGGCTGTTTCTGACCGGCGCGGGAACGATGATCTTCGCGGCGTCCGTCGTCATCTGGGCGCTGACGTACTTCCCGAGGCTGGACGAGAGCAATCTGTCCGCCGGCGCGGCGGCGCAAATCACACAACTGACCCCAGGCGACACGCTAGGTCGCGAGAACATCCTCGCCGGGGCGCAACTCCGGCAGAGCTATCTGGGACGCCTAGGCCGGACCATTGAACCGGCCATCGAACCGCTGGGCTACGACTGGCGGCTCGGCGTCGGCATCCTCTCCTCGTTCCTCGCACGCGAGGTCTTCGTCAGCACGATGGGCATCACGTTCTCGTTGGGAGAGGCGGACGAAAGCTCGATTGCCCTGCGAGAGAGCCTCGCCGGAGCCCAGTGGCCGGACGGAACAACCGTTCTGACGCCACTGACCGGCGTGGGATTGATGGTGTTCTATGTCCTCGCATGCCAGTGCATCAGCACGCTGGCCCTGACGCGACGGGAGACGCGCAGTTGGCGTTGGCCCGCCTTCATGTTCTGCTATATGACGACCCTGGCCTACGTCGCGGCGCTAGGCGTCTATCAGATCGGGCATTGGATAGGGCTGGGATGATCGGGAGCAGGAAACGCGCGGCGTCGGCATCGGCTTGCCGTTTGGCGATTCGACGATTCTACCGGTGCAGCAGACTCATCGCCTCGGCGCGCGTCGCCGCCCGCGTGGCGCAGGCACCGCGAATCGCCGACGTGACCATTACGCTGCCGGGCTTCTTCACGCCGCGACATGTCATGCAGGTGTGAACCGCCTCCAGCACAACCGCCACGCCCAAGGCGTTCAACTCGTTCATGAGAATATCGGCGACTTGCGTCGTCAGACGCTCCTGCACCTGCGGCCGTCTGGCATAGACATCGAGAACCCGCGCCAGTTTCGAGAGGCCCAGCACCTTGCCCTTGGGGAGATAGGCCATGTGGGCCTTGCCCTCGAACGGCATGAGATGATGCTCGCACATCGAGTTGAACGGCACGTCTCGCAGCACGACCATCTCTTCGTACTTCTCGGTGAACACCGCGTCGAACAACGAACGTGGATCGACGCGCATGCCGGCGAAGAGTTCCTCGTACATCCGAGCGACGCGATCCGGCGTGCCGCGTAGGCCCTCGCGATCGGGGTCCTCACCGATGCCGATGAGGATCTCGCGAACCGCCGCCGCGATCCGGGCATGGTCGACGCCGCCGACCATCGAATCAGTCCGAGGCGATTGGGCATCGGTGGGCCGCTCGCCGGCCATCTCACAAACTTGCTCTGTCGTATCCGTCTTCATGTCGTCTTACCGTTTGGCCACGTCTGAACACAGGGAGTGCCGCACGCCTTCAAAGCCGGATTATAGGCGTCCACACCGCCGCCCGCATGAGGGAACGCCCGCCAAACGGCAAGCCCAGGGACGCCAACTCGCCGAGCGGTGAGTCTGTGCGGGTTGCCGACCGTCTGGCTCTTCGGGCGACTCAGCGCCGCTGCATGTAGTCCAGGAGCAGCCTGACGCCGAATCCGGTCGCCCCCACGGGGCACATCGGCGTCGCCTTGGTCGTCGTGGCGGTGCCGGCGATATCGAGGTGGGCCCAGGGCGTCTTGTCGCTGACGAACTCCTTGAGGAACATGCCCGCCGTGATGGACCCCGCCCCGCGGCCGCCGGTGTTCTTGATGTCGCCGTCGGTGCCCTTGATCTGCTCGCGATAGACCGGCCACAGCGGCAGCCGCCAAAGCCGTTCATTCGTCCGCTCGCCACTGTCGATCAGGGCGTCGGCCAGCTTGTCGTTGTTGCTCATCAGTCCGGCACAGGCCCCGCCGAGCGCGACGTCGATGGCCCCCGTGAGCGTCGCCAGATTGATCATCACCGCAGGCTTGTATGTCTTCTCCCCATAGTGCAGACAGTCCGCCAGCACGAGTCGGCCCTCGGCGTCGGTGTTCAGCACCTCGATGGTCTTGCCATTGGCGGCCCGAACGATGTCGCCGGGGCGATAGGCGTCGGACGAGATCATGTTCTCCGCCGCGCCCACGATGCCGATCACGCGCCGGCGCAGCTTGAGCCGGGCCGCGGCCACCATCGCCGCGATGACGGTCATGCCGCCCTGCTTGTCGTACTTCATGTCCGGGATGCTCGCGGCCGGCTTGATCGAGTAGCCGCCGGTATCCATCGTCAGGGCCTTGCCGACGAGAACGATCGGCCGAGCCTTCGAGGAACCGCCTGTGTGTTCGAGGATGATCATGCGTGGCTTGGAGGCGGACCCGCGACCGACGGCGAGAAACGCGCCACACTTCTCCCGCTTGAGGCGACGATCGTCGAACACCTTGCATCGCAGGCCGTGGCGCTTGGCGATCGATCTGCATCGGGCGGCCAGGGTGACGGGGTTGATGACATTGGGCGGCTCGTGCCCGAGGAACCTCGCCAGGTTCGTGCATTCGGCAAGTGCCTGGGCCTTCTTGATCGCCGCTGCGGCAGGACGCGCCTTGCCCGACGCCGCCACGGTCAGCCGCGTCAGCCCCACATCGGCCTTGGGCTTGGCCGAACGCATCGCGGTGTAGCGGAAACCGCCGAGGACAAAGCCCTCGACCCAGGACGCGACCGCCGCATCGCCGGCCGCCTCGATCAGGGACTCCGACGCGACGGCGGCATGGCCGACATCATGCTGTTTGCACCACTTCTGAGCGGCGGCGGCGGCCTTGAGAACGTCTTCGGCCTTGGCGGGACGTTTCGCGCCGAGGCTCACCAGCGCGATGCGACCCACGCCCGCCGCACCCGGCACGAGGATGGCGTCGATCGCGCCGGCCCGCGAGAGACTGCGATGCCGCTGCATGAGTTCCTTCAGCCGATCACCGGAAGCCTTCGACAGGCCCGTCCGTTGCGGCGTTTGGACCTTGGACTTCTGAACAATCACGGGAACGAGCAGCACGTCGGCCTTGAGCGTGCGATCGAGCTTACCGGTGCGGACGTCGAGTTTGTCTGACTTCATGCGTTCTCCCTGCGTATGTGGCGATGTCTATCCCAATCGACGAGTCGCGGGCTTCAGCCCGCGCGGCGCTTCCATGCGAGAGAACGCCACTCTGTTTCGTACGGCCGCGTCCCGGCGAACCGGGAAAGACCGCGGCTCCCCCGCTCGTTCACGAGTCAAGACGCACTAGTGCATCGCCACACACCAAGCTGCGGGTTGACTGGGCTCCAACGTTTCTGTGGCACCGGCGTCCCGCCGGTGGAACCACAGGCGGAAC